>JBDRTP010000132.1:0-4606 GCA_043823965.1 Chloroflexota bacterium | reverse complement strand
CCGAGGTGCTGGACGAAAATCCACAAGAGGTGGCGGCCTACCTGGGCGGTAAAACCGGGGTCGCCAATTTCTTGTTCGGGCAGGTGATGAAGAAGACGCAGGGCAAGGCCAATCCGCAGATCGTGCGACAGGAATTGGAACGCCAGTTGGCTGCTCCCAAGCAATAATCTCCGAACGCCGGGGCTTTCATCTTGTGAAGATAATCACGAATAACGTCATTGGGGTATATGGTGTTTTGTCATATTGACGGAATGCCCCTTATCGTGTAAGTTTAACGCATACGAGTAACGCGAAGGCGGAGTAGATCCAAATGATTGTCCAATTCGCCAGAGATAAGGGAAAATGCGGGCACCATACCGGGATGCCCGCTTATCGTTTAAAATAGACATTATTTGGAAATAAGCGGCCCTTCTGTTTTTCCGAGTAGGCCTTCAGCATCGAATTTTCGCGAATTTCTCTAATAATTTTCGATCAATTCGTGAAATTCGATGCAGCGTTCTCTCATTCTCGATAAAGTTTTATTCAAACCCCAGTTTTAGGAGATGGAACATGACCGGAACAGTCAATGAATTTGAAATGGCGCAACGCCAGTTCGATCACGTCGCGAAACTACTAAACCTCGACCCACAGATAGCCGAAGTGCTGCGCTGGCCGATGCGCGAATTCACTTTCCGCATCCCCGTGCGCATGGAGGATGGCTCGCTGAAGGTTTTCACCGGTTTCCGTGTCCAGCACAACGACGCGCGCGGCCCCAATAAGGGCGGCATCCGCTTCCACTCAGCCGAGACGTTGGATATGGTGCGCGCCCTGGCGACCTGGATGACCTGGAAATGCGCCGTGGCGGATATCCCCCTGGGCGGCGGCAAGGGCGGCGTCGTCGTAGACCCGGCAACCCTCTCGACCTCCGAAAAGGAGCGCCTGTGCCGCGGTTGGGTGCAGAATATGTGGAAGAACATCGGCCCGCGCCAGGATGTCCCCGCGCCGGACGTGGGCACCACCCCGCAGATGATGGGCTGGATGATGGACGAGTATTCCAAGCTGTCCGGCCAGTACACGCCGGGAGTCATCACCGGCAAACCGCTGGGGGGCGGCGGCTCGCTGGGGCGCACCGAGGCGACCGGTTACGGCGTCATCTACACCGTGCGCGAGGCGATGAAACACCTGGGCATTGACCCCCAAAAATCGGTCGCGGCGATGCAGGGCTTTGGCAACGTCACCCAGTACGCGGCGATCGGCTTCGTCGAGATGCTGGGCGGCAAGGTGATCTGCGTCTCCTGCTGGGACCGTCACGATAAGACCGCCTATACCTACAGCAAGGAAGGCGGCATTGACCCCTACTTCCTGCAATCCATCACCGACGAATACGGCACGATAGACAAGGAGAAGGCCATCGCAGCCGGCTACGTCGTCGAGGACGGCGAGGCCTGGATCAGTAAGGAAGCCGACGTGCTGATGCCCGGCGCGCTCAGCGGCCAGGTCAACGCCGAGAACGTCAAGAAGATCTCCAGCCGCGTCAAGATCGTGGCGGAGGGCGCCAACGGCCCGACCACCCCTGAAGCGGACGAATATTTCAAGAAGAATAACATCTTCGACATCCCCGACTTCCTCTGCAACGCTGGCGGCGTGACCACCTCGTACTTCGAGAGCGTCCAGAACGACATGAACTTCTACTGGACAAAGGAAGAAGTGCTGGAGAAACTCGACACCAAGATGACCTCCGCTTTCCGTGCTGTACTCGAAATGTCAGAGAAGGAAAAGGTCTACATGCGCGACGCGGCCTACATGGTGGCCATTGACCGCGTGGTCAGGGCGATGCAGTTGCGCGGCTGGGTCTAAATCCCGCTACAGTTCGCAATAACGCTCAATCCGTTTGCCAATCACACCCAGGCTGTCTTCCCAGAATTTGCGCTCCCGGATATGGATGCCGAAGCGGGCGGCCAGGTCGGCGGCGGTACCTTCGCCAGTGGAGGAGAGCAGGTTTTTGTAATCTGGCACGAAGTCCGCGCCGCGCTGCTGGTAGATGGCGTACAGGCCGGTGCCAAATAAGAGACCAAAGGCATAGGGGAAATTGTAGAACGAGAGTCCCGAAAAATAGTAATGCGATTTCCAGGTCCACATGTACTTGTGCAGGTAGCGTTCGTCCAACCCGTCGCCGTAGATGGCTTTCTGGGCGCGCTCCATGATGTCGCAGAAATCGTCGGCAGAGAGTTCGGCCTGCTCACGGCGCTCGAATATTTCCTTCTCGAACAGGTAGCGGGAATAGATGTCCACTATAACCTGGGCGTCTCCGATCAGCATCGTCTCCAGGATGGCCAGTTCCTCCTGCGGGTCGCTGGTCAGCGCCAGCACGGCCTGCATGACAATGGTCTCGCACATGATCGAAGCGGTCTCGGCCAGGGTCATGGGCGTATCCTGCTGGAGTTCGGTCTTGCCGGCCTGGTAGGCGCACTCGTTATGGAAGGCGTGGCCAAGCTCGTGAACGATGGTCGAGACCTGATCGAGCGTGCCGTCGAAGTTGCACAACACGCGACTTTCCTTGACTCCCGGCACGCCCATGCAAAATGCCCCGCCTTGCTTGCCCTCGCGCTGTTCGGCGTCAATCCAGTGATTATCGAAGGCGCGCCGGGCGAAGGATGAGAGATCAGGCGAGAATTTGGTGAAATTATCCAATATGAAAGCGCAGGCTTCGTCAAAGTTGTAGGACTTGTCAGCCTTGCCCACCGGCGCGAAGACATCCCACCAGGCCAGTTTTTCCTTGCCCAAGCGCTGGGCCTTGGCTTTGAAGTACTTGCCGAAGGCCTACTCGGCGGAATACCGGGAAGGAGGCCTCCATCGCGCCCAGCATGGCTTCCAGCGTCGGGCGGTCTATGCGAGCCATGTCAATGGCGGGGTGCAGGGCATCTGTGCGGCCGCGGCGTGGGTTGAGGGTGTTGGCGGTTCCCTTCACACCGTTCAGGCAGGCGGCCAGCGGCTCGCGCACCGAATCCCAGGCTTTCATCTCGGCTTCGTAGGCGCGGCGGCGCACGTCTTCATCCGGGTGGGAATGCAGATTGATCAGCGCTGGCATGGGCATTTTTTTGATCTCGCCGTCCAGCTCGAAGTCCACGGTCAATTGGGAGGTGAGGGTGCCTTGCAGTTTGCTCCAGGCGCTGGATCCGCTCAAGCTCAGGTCGGCTGCCAGGGCCTCCTCGGATTCGCTCATCAGGTACTTGCTCTGTTCAGCAGTCTCTTTGAGCATGAAGGCATGTGACCGGGTGGTTTCGTTGTACTGGATGACCTGATCCAATACGGGTGTGATTTTGCCCACCCAGGCCAGGAACTGGGTGCTGACCTTTTGCAGGCGCACGCCAACCTGCTCGAATTCCGAGAGCCGCCGCCGGGCAGTGGTGTTGTGCGAGTCGGTCGAGACGAAGGAGAAGATGTAGGCTCGGATTGTGCCGGCCAGTTCGTGGGTCTGGTTGAAGCCGTTGATGGCCTCGGCGGCCAGCGCGCCCAGCTCTTTGACCGGTGTCTGGGCGTCGGTTTTGGCGACGCGTTCAGCAAAGAGCGTTTCGAGTACGGCGATCTGGCTCTTCACCTGCTGGATGGCGGCATTTATCGCCTCTGACTCGAGACCGGGATAGACGTTTGCCAGCTCCCAGCGGGGGGGTGTTGCAGATAAGGTCATTTTTATTCTCCGTGATATGAGGTTGGCGACAGGGCACATCTTGCCTGTTTTGGAAAGTATACTCGAATCCACTAAGAAACACGGAATTCGCGAAGAAAATCCTTTCAGCTCTACATCTTCACAGCGCGACTTCCAGCCGCAACCAAAGTATTTACCGCAGAGACCGCAGAGTTCGCGGAGAAAACACAGGAAAAACTCTGCGCTCTCCGCGTGCTCTGCGGTGAAAAGATTTGCGCGATCAAGCAAATGTTGAGCGGTAATTTTATAAATCAAAGAACTGGGAAAAGCGTTTTTCACTGGCAAAAACACAATTTTGGTTCGCAATCAACCGAGTAGGCCTTCAGCGCAGTACCCTGTAAGAAAGCCTTGATATTGAGCAGTTACCTCGCTTGCTTCTTTTCCTAAAAATGATACAATCATTACAGAATGGACGCTGAAACGCTGCGCCTCCTGCTGGCGGGTTTTCTGGTCGCCATGTACATCCTGGCGATGCTTTACCTGCGCCGGAGGAGACTAGGCCTCGGCGCGTATTTGTTCTGGGGGCTGTTCGCGCTGTCCATCCCGGCGTTGGGACCGTTCATGCTCATCCTGGCGCGGCCCGGAAAACCGGACATGTAGGGCGGGAATCCATTCCCGCCTGAGTTGGGCGCATCGGCGAACCGAGAAAGGAACACAAAGATGACCGTGTATGATATGACTCTGGAGAAAATTCGCCAACTGCCCGAATCACTTGTCCAAGAAGTGAGCGACTTCACAGATTTTTTGCTGATGAGACAAGATAGTATTCGGTGGCAGTTGTGGAATCAGTTTACGGAAGCACTCGCACTTTCTGAAGCAGGCTTCTCCGACTATTTGTCCAATCTTGAAGACTATGAGAATCGCTTGGCGCGCGGAGAAATCCAATTAGATTCAGAATTCTTGCCAAAAGAGGTGCAGTTA
>JBDRTP010000131.1:0-8160 GCA_043823965.1 Chloroflexota bacterium | reverse complement strand
TGGTAATTGCGACGGTGAACAACCTGGTTTCGCCATACACCTTGCATGCCGGCCAGACGTTGAACATCCCCTAAACATAGCGCGACCTCCAGCCGCGCGCAGCGCCTATTCGGCAACCAAAGCAGGTCGGATTGCCCCCTTCGGGATGCTTCGCGACCAATCCGACCTGCAACCCGCCCGGTTGGGGTGAATCAGCCACAGATTTCACGAATTTACCGAGTAGGCCTTCGGCACGGATTTGCCCGGCTCGCGCATGAGTCGGGCTAATTCTTTGCTGTTATCGCTGTTTATTTTGGAGGCAAGATGCCGTTCGAACTGATTAAATCCGAGATTATATATCCGGGACGCGCCTTTACCATTCGCCGCGATCACTTGCGCCTGCCGGATGGACGCACGACGAAATTCGACATCGTTGAACATCATGGCTCGGTCATCCTTATTCCAATTGATGAAAAAGGCAACCTGCTCTTCGTCCGTCAATTCCGCCACGCGGCCAGCAAAGACCTGCTGGAATTGCCGGCCGGGACTCTGGATGAAGGCGAAGCTCCCGAAGCGTGCGCCCGGCGCGAGGTGCGTGAAGAGACGGGCATGGCCGCAGATCAAATCCAACTTATCGGCGAGTTCTATCTCGCCCCCGGCTATTCCACGGAATACATGTATGTCTATCTGGCGACCAGCCTGCGCGATGATCCACTGCAGGCCGACGCAGATGAGTTCCTTGAGGTCGAGACCTTCCCTGTGGCTGAAGCCTTGAAAATGGCCGAAAGAGGTGAAATCCCAGACGCCAAGTCGTTGGCGGCTTTGTTCCTGGCGCGCCCGCACCTGGAAAAATACTTGAAACAGTAGATTTGCCATCACCCCTGCCCCTTCGCGAAGCACCCTGTGGGCTCCCATAAAGTGGGGGTGGTTGTATCGTGACAAGTCGCGGTTGAATTCGTGTTTTAAATAACTATCGCAGGCCATCCGGGGGGTATATACTTTTAATTGGTTGGATATTACCCACGGACTCAGTCCGTGTTCTATGGTGCTCACTTGTTATGAAGGAGTAATTCATGAAACGTCAAATAGTAACGATTGATGGGAATGAGGCAGCCGCCTCAGTCGCCCACCGCATCAACGAAATTTGTGCCATCTACCCGATCACGCCCTCCTCGAACATGGGCGAATTTGCTGACGAGTGGTCGGCGTTAAAACGCAAGAACATTTGGGGTACCGTCCCGCTGGTGATCGAGATGCAATCCGAAGGCGGCGCGGCGGGCGCCGTCCACGGCGCGCTGCAAACCGGCGCGCTGACCACCACCTTTACCGCCAGCCAGGGCCTGCTGCTGATGATTCCCAATATGTTCAAGATTGCCGGCGAATTGACCTCGACAGTTTTCCATGTCTCGGCCCGGACGGTGGCAACCCACGCCCTCTCGATCTTCGGCGATCACTCGGACGTGATGGCCGTGCGCCAGTGCGGTTGGGGCATGCTATCCTCCGGCTCGGTGCAGGAAGCCCACGACATGGCTGTAATCGCCCAGGCGGCTTCGCTGGAAGCGCGCGTGCCATTCCTGCACTTCTTCGACGGTTTCCGCACCTCGCACGAAGTAAACAAGATCGAGCAGCTTACGGATGACGACCTGCGCGCCATGATTGACGATGAACTTGTCCGCGCCCACCGCGCCCGCGCCCTCTCTCCCGATCACCCGGTCATCCGCGGCACGGCACAGAACCCGGACGTGTTCTTCCAGGCGCGCGAGACCGCCAACCCGTACTACAAGGCCTGCCCGGCCATCGTCCAGAAGGCGATGGATAAATTCGCCAGGCTGACCGGCCGCGCCTACCATCTGTTCGACTACGCCGGTGCGCCGGATGCCGAGCGCGTGGTCGTCGTCATGGCTTCTGGGGGCGAAACCGCCGAGGCAACCGTCAAGTACCTGATCGAACGCGACGAAAAGGTCGGCGTGATCCGCGTCCGCTTATTCCGGCCGTTCTCGATCGAGCACCTCATTGCAGCCCTGCCCAAGACGGTCAAGTATATTGCGGTTCTCGATCGGACTAAAGAACCGGGGGCGGTTGGAGAGCCGCTCTACATGGATGTTGTGACCGCGCTCGCTGAAGCCCAAAAAGTCAAAACGTTTCAACTTTCCAACCCTTCGCTCCACTCAGGGCAAGCTCTTCCAACAGTAATCGGCGGGCGCTATGGCCTATCCTCCAAGGAATTCACTCCGGCAATGGTCAAGGCCGTGTTCGACGAATTAGAGAAGCCCGAGCCAAAAAATCACTTTACCATCGGCATTACTGACGATGTATCCTACACCAGCCTGGACTACGACCCAACCTTCTCAGTCGAGCACACCGAGACGATACGTTGCGTCTTCTTCGGCCTGGGAGCAGATGGCACCGTGGGGGCCAACAAAAATTCGATCAAGATCATCGGCGAGGAGACCGACAACAACGCCCAGGGCTACTTCGTCTACGACTCGAAGAAATCCGGCTCGATGACCATCTCCCACCTGCGCTTCGGCCCCAAGCCGATCCAGGCCCCTTATCTGATCACACCTCATACCGCCAATTTCGTGGCCATCCACCAGTTCGGTTTCCTGGAGCGCTTCGACATCCTTAAGTACGCCCAACCCGGCGCGGTCTTTCTGTTGAACAGCATCTACGCGCCGGAAGAAGTGTGGCACCACCTGCCGCGTGAGGTCCAGGAAGATATCATCAAGAAGAAACTTAAGTTCTACGTCATCAACGCCTACGACGTGGCCCAGAAGGCCGGCATGGGTGAGCGCATCAACACTATCATGCAAACCTGCTTCTTCGCCATCTCCGGCGTCCTGCCGCGCGACCAGGCCATCAAACAGATTAAAAAGACGATTAGAAAAACCTATGGCAAACGCGGCGAAGCCGTGGTCAAGAAGAATTACGAAGCGGTGGACCAATCGCTGGCGAATCTGCACGAAGTAAAAACGCCGGAGAAAGCCTCCAGCAGCCTGACCCGCCGTCCGCCGGTTCCGGCCCGGGCTCCCGAGTTCGTGCGTCGGGTACTCGGCCCGATGATCGCTTTCGAGGGCGACAGCCTGCCGGTCTCAGCTATGCCCAAGGACGGCACTTTCCCCACCGGCACCACCCAATGGGAAAAGCGCAACATTGCCCTGGAAATCCCGGTCTGGGAGCCCGATCTGTGCATCCAATGCGGCAAGTGCGTCTTCGTCTGCCCGCACGCCGTCATCCGGCACAAGGTTTACGATACAGAGCTACTCAAGCACGCGCCCGTCACCTTCAAGCGCTTGGAGTCCAGGTTCAAGGAATTTCCCGGCATGGCCTATACCGTACAGGTAGCGCCCGAGGACTGCACCGGTTGCAGCTTGTGCATCGAAGCCTGCCCGGCCAAGGACAAAAGTCAGGTCGGTCGCAAGGCGATCAATATGGCCGCCCAACTCCCGCTGCGTGAGACAGAAGCCGCGAATTGGGAATTCTTCCTCTCCCTGCCCGAGGTGGATCGCGCCATTGTCAACCCCGGCACGGTCAAGAACTCGCAATTGCTTGAACCTCTGTTCGAGTTCTCCGGCGCCTGCTCCGGCTGCGGTGAGACGCCCTACGTCAAACTGGTCTCGCAATTGTTCGGCGAACGGACCATCATAGCCAACGCGACTGGCTGCTCGTCCATTTTCGGCGGCAACCTGCCGACCACACCCTGGAGCTTCAACAAAGACGGACGCGGCCCGGCCTGGTCGAATTCGTTATTTGAAGACAACGCCGAATTTGGTCTGGGCTTCCGCCTGACGCTGGATAAGCACAACGAATTCGCCCGCGAGCTGTTGCCGCAATTCGCCAAGGAGCTTGGCCAGGACCTGGTGGATGGTCTGCTCAACGCCGAGCAGTCTACCGAGGCCGGCATCGCCGGCCAACGCGAGCGCGTCGAAATCCTGAAGAAGAAACTGGCGAAATCCAGCGATCCGCGCGCCAGGAACCTGGTCAGCGTTGCCGATTCCCTGGTCAAGAAGAGCGTCTGGATCATGGGCGGCGACGGCTGGGCCTACGACATCGGTTACGGCGGCCTGGATCACGTCCTGGCTTCGGGTCGAAATGTCAACGTGCTCGTCCTGGATACCGAGGTGTATTCCAACACCGGCGGCCAGGCTTCCAAAGCCACACCGCGCGCCGCGGTCGCCAAGTTCGCGGCGCAGGGCAAGGGGCTGCCCAAGAAGGACCTGGGACTGATCGCCATGGCCTATGGCTACGTCTATGTGGCGTGCGTCGCCATGGGCGCCAGCGACCAGCACACGCTGCGGGCATTCCTGGAGGCTGAGGCTTACGATGGACCCTCCCTGATCATTGCCTACAGCCACTGCATCGCTCACGGCATTGATATGGTCAAGGGTCTGGAACAACAGAAGCTGGCCGTCCAGTCCGGTATGTGGCCGCTCTACCGCTACGATCCGCGCCTGGCTGCGGCAGGCAAGAATCCGCTAAGCATTGACTATAAAGAGCCGAGCCTCCCGGTTGATCAATACATGTACAATGAAACCCGCTACCGGATGCTGGTGCAAAGCGACGAACAACGCGCCGAGCTGCTGCTCAAAGAGGCCCGCCAGGATGCCAGGAAACGCTGGCAGTTCTATTCGCAGATGGCCGCCATGCACTTTGGTGAAGAGAAAAAATAAGGCGCAGAAAGGAGCAAAATTATGGCAGATCTTACGACGACCTATCTTGGCCTGAAACTTAAGAATCCCCTCGTGGCTTCGGCCTCGCCGCTTTCGGAAAAAGTGGAGACGGTCTGCGCACTGGAAGAATCGGGGATCGCCGCGCTGGTGATGTACTCGCTTTTCGAAGAACAGATCATCCATGAGAGCCTGGAACTCGACCACTACCTGGATTACGGCACCCAGTCCTTCGCCGAGGCGCTCACCTACCTGCCGAACATCGGTCGCTACAGCATCGGACCCGAGTCTTACCTCCAGCACCTGAGGCGGGTGAAGAAAGCTGTCACCATCCCCGTTATCGGCAGCCTGAACGGTGTCTCAACCGGCGGGTGGATTGATTATGCCAGGATGATCGAGGATGCCGGCGCCGACGCTCTGGAACTCAATATCTACTACCTCTCCTTCGACCCCAAAATAAGCAGCGCAGAGCTGGAAGCGACATACGCCAATCTGGTCAGTAACGTAAAAGCCAAGATCAATATCCCGCTGGCGGTCAAGATCAGCCCGTTCTTTACCGGCATGGCCAATGTCTGCCAGCGGCTGGTCGAGGCCGGTGCAGACGGTTTGGTGCTCTTCAACCGCTTCTACCAGCCGGATTTTGACCTGGAAGAGCTGGAAATTGTGCCCAATTTATCCCTGAGCACTTCGCAGGAATTGCGCATGCCGCTGCGTTGGATCAGCCTGCTTTATGGCCGCATCCAGACTGATTTTGCCCTGACAACCGGCATTCATACAGCCGAGGATGTGCTCAAGGCCATGATGGCAGGCGCCAACGTGGCGATGATGGCCTCCGAACTGCTCGAACACGGGCCCGGGCGCGCCGCCGAGATCCTGAATGATGTTGAGCATTGGATGACCGATCACGAATACGAATCTATCCAGCAGATGCGGGGCAGTATGAGTGCGCAAGCGATGCACGAGCCGCATGCCTTGCGCCGCTCCAATTACATCAAAGTGCTCAACTCCTTCAAGTACCTGCCCTAAGACCGACAATCCGAAGTCAGAGACTTCGGACTCCGGCGCAAGTCCGAAATCTCCCCTGGCTTGGCCCGCCAGGGCAGGCAGATTTCGGCGCAAAGGAAGACAAGTAAACCAAAAACTCCTGCATTCCCAAAGGCCTACTCGGTCGCAGGAGTTTTTGGTAACACAAATAAATGCTGAAAGGAACCGGTTATTCTTGAGGGGCCGGCTCGGCGCTAGATTTCTTCTGCCGGTAAGTGATGCGGCCGCGCGACAAGTCATAGGGGGACATATCCACCTTGACCCGGTCTCCGAGCAGGATGCGGATGTAATACTTGCGCATCTTGCCCGAAAGATAAGCCAGGACCACATGTCCGTTGTCGAGCTTCACCCGGAATTGCGTGCCGGGTAATGCCTCGATCACGAAACCCTCGACTTGTATTTTCTCTTCTGCCATACACACCTCCAGTCCCGTCAGTTGCCAGGCGCGCTGCCTGTCCTGCCGAAGGCCTACTCGGGTATAACAGAGCGCGCGGCGAAGCTGCCGAAGGCCTGCCTGCGCCGCTGGCGCGGCAGGCAGGCCTACTCGGCGGCAATTCTATTCGTAATCCTTTACATTTCGCCGCTTGAACCGCCGGATGGCTTTCTTCTTCTCCATGCGGCGCTGCTCGCTCTTGGAAATATACCAGCGCTTACGGCGCACTGTGCTCAAAATGCCGCTCTTGACGATCTTCTTGCGAAAGCGCTTGAGCAGTTGGTCCTGAGATTCGTTATTGCGCAGGGTCACTGCTGTCATCGTTTTCACCTCCTTCCGTTGGAAGGTAATCTCATTCAGGAATAAAAAAATTCGGCTCGTCACAGACTCAGCCGAATGCAGGCGCGAAACCCGGAAGATATTTGCTGTATCATCGAGAATTTAACGCTGCTGCTCACACTCCTTGACTGCCAACCGAGTAGGTGCTGCGCATACAACGGTAAAACGGCAATCTGACTGGGACTGTTCTGTAGACAGGCGCATTATACTACATGACCTGCTGGCTGAGAAGAGAAATGGTATCGTCTTAGCCTTACGCTATCATCTCAAGCCATTGAGCCGCGCACCAGCCTCCATCCGCGAGGCGCGCCCAACCATCCTTGACCTCTACAACCTCGACTATCGCGCCAAAAGGCAAAGCACGCAATATTTGTGCCTGTAAATCCGGAGTGGCGCGCACTCTCAAGCCAATCTTGACTGTGACGCGTGCCTTCTTGAGTTGCTCAGGTGTGGGAGACGGGGTCTCGGGGATTTCCGTCAGCAACTCCAGCCATTGCGCGGCACACCAGCCGCCGTCTGCCAGACGCGCCCAACCCTCCCTGGTCTCGACAATCACGACTTGTGCGCCGAACGGTAAAGTGCGTAATATCTGTGCCTGCGGGTCCGGAGCGGCGCGCACTCTCAAACCGATCCCCGCAATAACCTTGGCGTTCCTGGGCAGCGCCAGCGGCGGGGGCGCCTTGGCAATCGCCCAAGGGCTGTTGGACAACCCGCTCAGGTTGGATGCTTCATCCTGGGCGCGCACAGCGAAGTAATACGTCGTTCCAGGCGTCAACCCGCTGACGGTCATGCGCTCGGCCCCTCCGGCAGGCTTGGGGGCCGGCAGATCGCTGCTCACAGGTGTGGCCGCCTCCCAGGCTGCCTGGTCGCCGATCACGCGCGTGGCATGGCGCACCAGGTAGCGGCTGGCTGTGCCGCTATTGGCGTCATCCCCGGGCGCAGTCCAGGCTAGGTCAATGGAGCCGGTTACCATCCCCGCAACTGCGGCCAGATTGGTAATGGCGGCGGGCGGGGTCGTGTCCGCGGGCGGCGTCTGGGGAGGCTCCGCAACAAATTGCAGCCATTGCGTGACGCACCAGCCGCCGTCCGCCAGACGCGCCCAACCCTCCTGGACCTCTACGACCTGGACGAGTGTGCCATAGGGCAAGCCGCGCAGGATCTGCGCCTGTAGATTCGGGGCCACACGTACTCTCAGGCCATCCGACGCAATGACGCGGGCTTTGCCTGTTGATCCGCCGATAGGTTCATAGATTTTGGGGATGACGAACAGGTTTTTGAAAACCTGCTCGGAAACGATCGCGTCAAGGTCCAATTGCGGAAGGCCTGTAATCGGCAGGGAAGCTGAAAATTGCCAAATATCCCAGCGATTTATTCTTGCCGGAAAGATCGGCGATCCCAAGTTGCCAAAAATTCTATGAAATTCATCCCAGCTGACGGCCGCAACCGGGGTCGAGATATATCCCGCCAGCCAGAGATAACTCTGCCCAAGCCAGGCTTCCATTTGCGGGCAGTATCTGTTCACGAACCATGCCCCGGTGTAAGAAACCAACGGGATGCTCAGCGCACTTTGCATTTGCGTGAAATAGGCATAGTTAATTGCGTTTATCTGCTCCGGCGGCATGACCGGGACTTCACCACCCCCTCCGAGCCTGGCTCTATTCCATGCCGCCCAATCAGTCCAATATTGTTCAAAATCAC
>JBDRTP010000130.1:0-13734 GCA_043823965.1 Chloroflexota bacterium | reverse complement strand
CTGGGCATGCACCGCGTCTACAACTCGGCCTTCATGCACATGCTGCGGGATGAGGACAACGCCAAGTACCGCCAGGTGATGAAGAACACGCTCGAATTCGACCCGCAAGTGCTCAAGCGCTACGTCAACTTCATGAATAACCCGGACGAAAAGACCGCCGCCGAGCAGTTCGGCGCCACCGACAAGTACTTCGGCGTCTGCACGTTGCTGGTCACCCTGCCCGGCCTGCCGATGTTCGGGCATGGACAGATCGAGGGCTACCGCGAAAAATGCGGCATGGAATACCGCCGCGCCTACTGGGACGAAAGCGTGGACGAGGGACTGGTGCGCGGCCACGAATGGCGCATCTTCCCCCTGACCCACCGCCGCCATCTATTCGCCGATGTGGAGAATTTCATGCTCTACGACTTCTTCACGCCAGAAGGAGCCGTCAACGAAGATGTATTCGCCTACTCCAACCGCTTCAATGATGACCCTTCGACAGGCTCAAGGCAAGCCGGGCTGGTGATTTATCACAACAAATACGCCGAAACGCGCGGCTGGGTAAAAACCTCGGCGGCCTTCATGGACAAATCTGCTGGAAAACTCGTTCAAAAAACACTGGGAGAGGGGCTTGGCCTTCCCGCTGGACTATCCGACTATGTGACTTTCCGCGACTATGCGACTAATTTAGAGTACATCCGTTCGTGTAAGGAATTGGTGGAAAAAGGGTTGTACGTGGATTTGAAAGGCTATCAATGCCACGTTTTCCTGGATTGGAGGATTGTCTCTGGCGAGCAGCCTGCCCTGAGCGAAGCGAACGGGTGGAAGGCGGTTTGCGAGGCGTTGAACGGCGCGGGAGTGCCTTCAATGCAGGCAAAGTTCGATGAATTGTTCGCGCCGAGAGTAGAAGTGAAAGAGGCGCAGCCGAAGAAAGTCACGAAAAAACGGTTTGCTGACCGAGTAGGTGCTGCGCAGAAAAAAGAGAGAAGCAAGAGGGTGAAAACAGCGACGAGAAAGCGAAAAATGAAAGTGCTATAATGAATACGAACTTGGAAAGTTTGCGGACACGCGCAGCAGGCCAGGAGCCGTAACTAACCACAGGCTCAGAAAAGGAGATAAAGATGAATGTTGCGACAGTTGACGAAGCCAGACTGAAAGATGTGGTCAAGAATGCCGTTTTGGAAGTTTTCGAGGAAAGGCGAGACTGGCTGGCCGACTTGCTCAGCGAGGCATTATTGGACATTGGCCTGGGGTACGCGATCCAAGAAGGTGAACGGACACCAACAGTCGGCCGCGATGAAGTATTCAAGACGCTTTGAGGATGGCGTGGATATAAGGTATATTCAGGAATTGATGGGACATGATAGCATTTTGACAACTCAGGGATACACCCATGTGACACAAAGAACGGCGGGAAGAATTAAAAGCCCGCTCGATAACATGTCACTTAAGGAGGTGAAATGAACGTGTGTGAGTCGATTCTGTTGATAAAACCCCTTTTGGATTCTCGACACGATAATGGCGGGAATCACCGAGAAAATCCTGTGATTCACGAATCAAATGGTTCGTGAAATATAAGTTCTCCGCCATGCTGCTTTATCCAGAGTCGGCACGCGCAGGCAAGTGTGAGTGAAGAAAATGATTGACCCACAACTTGAAAACAAGGTTGTTCTTATCACTGGCGCAAATCATGGTATCGGTGCCTCAACAGTGAAAGCGTTTGCCGCGCAAGGGGCAAAGGTATTCATCACCTATTTTCGTGGCGCAAGCCCTTGCTCTGAAGAAGAATTGAGGAAAGCGCAAGACGCGGGCATAGGTGGCGATGTACTGTATCGTGCAATGCAACAGCAATCAGCAGAGCCGCTTCTGCAACAAATTCATTCTCAAGGCGGAATTGCCTTTGCTCATGAAACTGACCTTGCCAACCCTGATAACATTCCTCGTCTATTTGACTTGTGCGAGACAAAACTTGGTGCCGTTGATATTCTCGTCAACAATCACACGCATTGCGTTTTGGAAACCTTTGACCCCGCGCTGGAAACTGATAAAGGTGGTGGTATTCACCTCACGACTGCCGCAAGCATTGACGCGCATTTTGCTATAAACACCCGCGCCTATGCGCTCATGATGGCGGAATATCTCAAACGTTATCTAAAACGGAATGCTCAATGGGGTCGTATCATCAATCTTAGCACTGACGCCGCTCACGCCCACACTGCCAATATCAGTTACGCCGCGAGCAAACACGCCATTGAATCCTACAGCCGTTCTGCCGCGTTAGAAATGGGCAAGTACGGGATTACAGTCAACATCATTGCACCTGGTCCAATTCAGACTGGATATATCACACCTGAATTTGAGACTGATATTGAAGAAAAGACACCACTTCGCCGTGTCGGCAAGCCCGAAGATGTCGCTGATGTCATCGTCTTTCTGGCTTCTGAGCAAGCACATTGGCTAACGGGGCAACTTCTTTACGTCGGCGGTGGTTGGAGAATGCATCAGTAATTACAAATTACAATGCACGAACGGGAAACACACGCACGCCGACCGCCCTTCGGTAAACTCAGCGCAAGCGCCATCCTTCGCGATGCTCAGGATAAACTCCCGCGGCTTTTTGGCGCAGGTGGTTGGCACAGTTGGACGGTGGCTTCATTTCGCGGGGCGCGTCGGGCGTGGCGGCGTGCTACGGTGTTTGCCGAAATCCCTTTTTCATCAAGGCGGCTCGGCTCTCAACGCTGAAGGAGGCGCACGAACAAATCGTCCTGTTCGCATCCCCGCTTTCGTAGTATAGTTGCCGCCAGAGGAGGTCCGTATGCCAATTGTTCAAGTTGAAGCCCAGTTACCCACTGATGAATTGCTGAGAGCGGTGGGACAGTTAAATCAATCCGATTTGGAGCAATTCGTGTCTCAAGTCATCGCGTTGCGCGCCAAGCGCCAAGCCCCTAGTTTGCCGCGAGTCGAATCGGAATTGCTACTCAAAATCAATGAGGAAGTCCCATCTGATATTCAGACGCGATACAAAGAACTGATTGCAAAACGTCAAGCAGAGGCATTAACGCCCGATGAGTACAAAGAACTGCTACAGTTGACCCAGCAAGTCGAAAAGTTAGAAGTACGTCGCGTGGAATATCTGGCAGAACTCGCGCGTCTGCGTAGAACTTCGTTGACTGCGCTGATGGAAAATTTGGGGATTCGACCGCCTGCTTATGCCTGAAAAACGCGTCGTTGCCGAACAAAAACAAGCCATCCTCGAACGCGCGCGCGGTTGTTGCGAATACTGCAAAAGTCAAGCGCGTTTTGCGACTCAGTCTTTCTCCACGGAACATATCATTCCGCGCCATTTGGGCGGAGAAACCACACTCGATAATCTAGCATTGGCATGTCAGGGTTGTAACAATCACAAGTACACCAAGACGGAAGCATGCGATCCTGTCTCGGGGAAAATTGTGCCTCTATATCATCCGCGACAACAGCAGTGGCGCGACCATTTTACGTGGAATGACGATTTCATTCTCGTTATCGGATTGACTCCCATAGGACGAGCGACAATCCAAGCGTTGCAATTGAATCGAGAAGAACTTGTCAACCTGCGCCGCGTTTTATACGCGATGGGAGAACATCCCCCAGCAGAGATTGACTAAAGCGGATGGACATCGGCAAACACACGCACGCCGACCACGCCATCCTTCGTTTCACTCTGGATAAACTCCCGCGGCTTTCTGGCACAGGTGGTTGGCACAGTGGGAAGTTGTCTTCATTTCGCGCAGCGCGTCGGGCAGTCCGCCCTGAGTGCATCCGAAGGATGGTCGGCGTGCTATGGCGTTTGCGGATACGCCGTTGCAAGGCGAGCGTTGAGGTTGATCACAAGTTGAACGGATGTATGATGCAATCGCAAGGAGAGTGTAACCATGTCATCTACGGCAATTTCTACAGTGACAAAGATGATGGAGTCTTTGCCAGAACCCGAGCAAGTCCAAGTAGTAGAGCATCTGCGCGAGTATCTTGAAGACCTGCAAGACGAACTACAATGGGACGCCCTCTTCAAGAGAACGCAACCGCAACTTATCGCCGCCGCTCGACGCGCCAAGCAGGAAATCGCTCAAGGTCTAGCCAAACCGATGGACTATGACCAATTATGAACTCCGCAACCTTGCCCTCTTTTTGGTCTGCTTACGGGCGTTTGGATGAAACTATCAGACGCAGTGCGAGAAAAGCTTACCGCTTGTGGGCAGAGAATCCTTTTCATCCCTCTCTGCACTTCGAGTGCATCAATCGTGAGGAAAATGTCTGGTCGGTAAGAGTAACACGCGGCTATCGTGCCGTCGGCATCTTTGAGGGTGATACAGTCACATGGTTTTGGATTGGTCGGCACGACACTTATGAACGCTTCTTTTCGTAGGTGAACGGACTAACAACCTGCGCGTCTGGGAACACACGTCCCCAGACAACGGCACGCGTTCTGTTTTTAGGCGCGGTGGGTTGGCGAAAGAGCAAGGTGGTTTCATCTCGAAGCGTGCTGTTGCGGGGGGCTATGGCGTTTACCGCCATGCCCTTATCGCGGAGATTGCGCGCGACAAGAGCATACGATAGAATATCGGCAGGAAAGGAGTGGACGAAAAATGGAAATGGTACAAGAACAGTACGTGGTTGATACGAAGGGGAAAAAGTTGAGCGTGATTCTTTCAGTCGAACGGTATGAGCGATTGATGGAAGACCTACACGACTTGGCTATAGTAGCCGAACGTCGAGACGAGAAACCGATTAGTTTCGATGAAATGAAACGGCGGTTGAAGAAAGATGGCATCCTATAACATTGACTTCAAACCGTCTGTCCACAAGGATTTCCGTTGTTTGCCCAAGTCGGTGGTTGAGCGCGTGATGAAACGGATTGAAAAATTGAAAGATGAACCCTTCCCACACGGCGTTGACAAACTGGAAGGTGTTGAACGACTATATCGGATTGTTGTAGGCGACTATCGCATCGTATACGAAGTTGACACACAGGCAAAGCAAATAATGATACTTTACGTGCGACATCGCCGCGAAGTCTATCGCGCGCTTTGAACGAACGGAAAGAACGCACTGCACGAACGGGAAACACACGCACGCCGACCACCCTTCGGTAAACTCAGGGCAGGCGCCATCCTTCGCGGTGCTCAAGATAAACTCCCGCGGCTTTTGGCGCAGGTGGTTGGCATAGTTGGAAGGCGGCTTCATTTCGCGTGCGGCTTCGGGCGTGGTCGGCGTGCTGCGGCGTTCTCTGCCATGCCCTTCTAATCCAAGCATCGTCGGTCAGTCGCAAGGACGGCGTAGCAAGTTGCACACCCTACAGAGCATGGTGCATCTATGATTGAGCAAATACGTGCTAAAATTCAAGCAGGGCAATTTGAGTTGTCTAAACACGCTGTTGACCAAAGCATCCTTCGCCAAATCAGCGTACAGGAATTGCGAGAGGCGATTGCGAATGGCGCGATTATCGAAAACTATCCAGAGGATAAGTATGGTCCGAGTTGTTTAGTGCTGGGTTTTACGCGGACGGGCAGACCATTGCACATTCAGAGCAGTTATCCTTCTCGCCCGTTGGTCAAAATCGTCACCCTGTATGAAGCAGACCCAGCCGAATGGAATGATTTCAGAATAAGGAGACCGTGAGATGAACACATATCAATGGAAAGAAAAACTGGTGGAGCGAAAAGTCACATACACGCTCGATATGAACGGTCAACTTGTTGTAGTTGAGAATGTTCCCGCACGAGTGAATGTAGAAACAGGCGAGCAGTTATTCTCACCCGACACAGTGGAGCGCCTACAAAAGATGATCCGGGAACAAACTAAACCCAAGCGCATGATTCAAGTCCCTGTGTACGAATACGCCTAAACCGAACATGCACGAGCGTGGAACACACGCACACCGACCACCCTTCGGTAAACTCAGGGCAGGCGCCATCCTTCGCTTAATTTCCCCCATTCATCCAGGCTGAGCGTCTCTGCCCGTCGTTGCGGATCAATCCCGGCTGCGACCAAGTGTTGTTCAGCTTCTTCACGCGGTATGATCGTGGAGAGGGCATTGCGCAGGGTCTTGCGCTTCTGACCGAAGCCGGCCTTGGCCAGCCAGAAGAATCTGTCGAGTAGGGGATAAGGGATCAGGGGAGATGGATAAATATTGATCTGCAAAACGGCCGAAGCGACGTTCGGGACGGGGTAAAAAGCCCCGCAGGGGATGCGCGCCGCGATCTCGGCTTTGCCAAAGACCTGCACACTGAGCGCCAAAAGGCTCAACTTGCCCGGCGCGGCGCAAATGCGTACGGCAACTTCCTCCTGGACGGTCAGCACCAGCCGGCGCGGACGCGGAGCGCTCTCCACCTGCGGGGAGTTCGCGAGCAAATGGCGCAGCAAGATGGACGTGATGTAATACGGGATATTGGCGACCACCAGGTAATCCGGCGCGGCGACCAGGTCGGCCGGGCGAAGCTTGAGAATATCGCCCTGGATCAATCGGACATTCGCGTAGGGGGCGAGTACGGCGCGTAGAGCCGGGAACAAGCCCTCATCCAGTTCGACCGCTACCACTTGAGCAGCGGCCAGCGCCAGGTGACGGGTCAGGGAGCCTAATCCCGGGCCGATTTCCAGTACCGTGTCATGCGGTTGGATGTCGGCAATCGCCGTGATCTTCTCCAGAGCTGACTCGTCTTGCAGGAAGTTCTGTCCCAATCCTTTGCTGGGGCGCAAACCGTACTGGCACAGGATGGCGGGGATGTCGAGCGCCGGGAGAGAGGCGTTTTTCATCGGTATGGCAGAGTGTACAAAATTTTATCCGGCACGGGCGTCAGAAAATAAACTGTAGTCCATCCAGTCATAGGTTGGTAGTCGCTGTCGCTCCAGCCCAGGTCAATCCAATAGCGATCGGGGAAGCCGCCGCCGATATCTTCGATGGTGGCGTAACCGTAGCCCGGTACGTAGATGGGTTGGCCAACCATGTATGCCCACCAGCGCGCCACCACCGCCACCACGCCCTTTTGAACCAGCTTGCCGCTGGATGTGCCAGGGTAGCAGCGCTCACCACCCGAACGGCAGGGTGAATAGGAGGTCGTATAGACGCGCACGGCGCGCCAGTATTGAATGGTGACTCCGTCAACGCTCGTGGAACGGATGACGATCTTTGTCCCGAAGCCGACCACCCGATCGCGCGCCGGCCGGACGACGCTCTCGCTTTCGGCCTGTCGCCCCACCTCTTGTCCATCCTCGTAACGGATGCGCACCCGGCTCATCGCCAGGCCCGCTTCGCCTCCTTGCAGGAGGCTTTGCTGGTCAAGTTCCAGGTCGGCGGAGGCTTCGAAACGGGAGGTGAACGGAAGGGATTTTTGACTGAGCGTGACCATCTCGGACACGCGCAGGATGCGGATCAGCCCATCCTCGGGCAGCGGAGCGAACTCGGACGGGAGGCTGGCATCCAACCCCTCGAGCGGAATCCCGGCCTGAGCCAGCGCCTGCCCGACCGTCGCCGCGGCTGAGCGGATGACGAGCGACTTCCCATCCACGCTGACGGTGTACTCACGCGAGGGTGTGTACGTCACCGTCAGCGGGCCAATTATCGGCGTTTCAGCGGGCGGATCGAGCAGGTCAGCGGCGTAGTAGAGAGATATGCCGGCCTCCGTCAGCGCCTGGCCGACGGTGAAAGCCGGGGTCTGGAGGGTTTGCTCTCCGTCGGGCGTGACAAGCCTCAGCGCCACGGCGCGGCGGATTTGCAGGATATAGGCTTTGGCTTCGGGGAGGGGTTGGTCAAGTGAGACGACCGAGCCGAGGTAGAGGACACGGTCAGCGGGCGAGAGGCTAATATTCGCCTCGGCCAGCAACCTGGCCGGGAGGCGTTCTGTGCTGGAAAGTGTGTAAACTTGACCGCCGTCCAGGATAACGATGGGGGTTTGGACATTCTGCGGTTGGCAGGAGGCGATGAAAAGTAAAATGCCAACCGAGTAGGTGCTGCGCATAAAGAACAACCGACCGAGTAGGTGCTGCCGAGTAGGTGCTGCGCACGCATTGGCGGGTTTCATGCGGCTATTCTAACCGATTTACGCTGAAACACGCCGACCACCCTTCCCTGCCCTGTAGCCCCACACATTTCAGTCATCAATCCTCACACTCGCATTCCATCCCCTTGGCCTTCTTGAACGACTCGCCTCCCTCACGCGCCGAGAAGAAGATCAAGCCCAGCGCGCCCAGGCTGTCCACAAAGCCGAAGCCGGTCAGTTGGTAGATGAAACTGGCTGCCAGCAGGACAAGCGACATGTAGATGCAGACCAGCGTGCAGTTGGCATCCGCCAGGATGGGCGCGGAATCCAGGGCGCGGCCCACTTTACGTTTGGCGGCGACCAGCGCCCACATGCTGGCAATTGAAATGAGAGCGATGATGACGCCCGGCAGGGTGGTCTCCGGTTTGTGTTTCATCAGGATGTTGGCAATGGCTGTCGCAAACAGGCCGGCGGCGAGCAAATAGAAACTCGTCCCGGTGATGCGCAGCGCGGTCCGCTCGAAATCGGAACGCGGCGTCCCCGGGTTGCGCTGGATGCGCAGGATCATGGCGATGATACCCACGCCAGACAGCACCTCGATGAAACTGTCAATGCCAAAGCCGAACAGGGTCAGGGTTTCGTCCTTCACGCCAAAGAAGACGGAAACCAGCCCCTCGAGCAGGTTATAAGCGACGGTGAAGTAACCCAGGTAGAGGGCAACCTTGAAATAGCGTTCAATCCTGATCGCGTGTGAAAGGGTTGTCATTATTGCCGATCCGCATCTGCCTGGGCCGAGCGCCCTATACGGCCCGCCGCAGCGTGTGACGGCCACCCGCCAGGGCGACCAAGTCAGCGTGACGTGGAGCCTGGTGGACATGACCCTGGACGACGACCGGGGTTATATGCTGGACGTCTTCGTCTGCCAGAATGGGGCTTACCTGTGGTGGCCGGTTGCCTTGAGCGATAAATATCAGACGAGCTATACCTTTACCGACTAGGCCGGCTGTTCAGGAACTTCCGGTGGAAAACTGGCTGCTGTGGAGAAGCATGGCTATACAGAATGGGTGAACATTCCGTGGCCGCAGCCGTAGCCTATCCAGAATCAAAAAGGGATTCCACAAGACTTCCGAAGTCTCAAAGACTTCGGAAGTCTTGGTTGTTACTTATCCTCCGCCACACTCTTCCCGCTATACTTCAAGGCCACATGCGCCGCCGCCAATCTCGCAATCGGCACGCGGAATGGCGAGCAACTTACATAGTTATTGCCGATGATGTGGCACCACTCGATGGATTCGGGGTCGCCGCCATGCTCGCCGCAGATACCCACCTCGAGGTCGGGGCGGGTCTTGCGGCCCTCGTCCACGGCGATTTGCATCAGCCGCCCCACACCCTCGCGGTCAAGTGTCTGGAAGGGATTCTTGGGCAGGATGCCCTGCTCCACATACGTAACCAGGAAGTTGCGCTCGGCGTCGTCGCGGCTGTAGCCGAAGGTCATTTGCGTCAGGTCGTTGGTGCCGAAGGAGAAGAACTCGGCCAGTTTGGCGATCTCGGCGGCGGTGACGCAGGCACGCGGGATCTCGATCATCGTGCCGAATTTATACTCAAACTTGACGCCCTTTTCTGCCGTCACGGTCGCGGCGATGCGCTCGAGGCGCGGCTGGATCCATTCCAGTTCCTTGACCGTGCCGGTCAGCGGGATCATCACTTCCGGCTTGACCACGATGCCGCGCTGGGTGCAATCTGCTGAGGCTTCGAAGATGGCGCGCACCTGCATCTCGACGATTTCGGGCATGACGATGCTCAGGCGCACACCGCGCAGGCCCATCATCGGGTTGGATTCGTGCATGGACTTGATGTCGGCCAGCAGGTCTTCCTTTTCGGTCAATCCACCGGTCTGACCCTTGACCCGCATCGTAATGACCTCTTCAAGCAGTTTCTCCTCATCGGGCATGAACTCGTGCAGCGGCGGGTCAATCAGGCGGATGATAACCGGATAACCATCCATCGCCTCGAACAGGCCGTCGAAGTCCTTGCGCTGGAAGGGCAGCAGTTCGTCCAACGCGGCGGTGCGCTCTGCGGACGTATCCGCCAGGATCATGCGTTGGACGATGGGCAGGCGCTCCGGCTCGAAGAACATGTGCTCGGTGCGGCACAGGCCGATGCCGACCGCACCGTAGGAGCGGGCACGGCGGGCATCCTTGGGATAATCGGCGTTGGCCCACACCTGCAGGCCGCGCCTCGGCCAGCCCTGCAGGCCTGCCCTGCCTGTCCTGGCCGACAGGCCAGGGAGCGAAGTCGAAGGGGCTTGGCGCAGACCATCGCGGGCGCAGATTTCATCCGCCCAGCCGAGAAGAGTCAACAGGTCGGTCTGCTCTTCGAGCGAGGGGGCGCTGGTTGGTATCCTGCCGATGAAGACTTCGCCGGTCGTGCCGTCCACCGAAATCCACTCGCCTTCTTTGACGGCCTTGCCATCCACTTCCATGACGCGCTTTTCGAGGTCCAGTTTGATGGCGGCCGCGCCGACCACGCACGGGATGCCAAACTGGCGCGCGACGACCGCCGCGTGCGAGGTCGCGCCGCCTTCGCTGGTCAGCACGCCTTTAGAGGCAATCATGCCATGCACGTCGTCCGGCTTGGTGAACGGGCGCACCATGACCACGTCCTGCTTGCCTTCCTTCGCCATCTTCTCAGCGGTGTCTGCGTCAAAATAAGCCTGGCCGACCGCCGCGCCGGGCGAGGCGTTGACGCCTTTGGCGAAGAACGCGCCGGCCTTCCCGGCCTCTTGCCTGGCTTTGTCGTCGAACTGCGGGTGCAGGAGCGCGTCCACCTGCTCCGGCGTGACGCGCAGCACGGCCTCTTCCTTCGTAATCAGGCCTTCATTTGCCATGTCCACCGCGATCTTGACCGCGGCTTTGGCGGTGCGCTTGCCGTTGCGCGTCTGGAGCATCCATAGTTTGCCGCGCTCGATGGTGAACTCGACATCCTGCATTTCCTTGTAATGCTTTTCCAGATTGCCGGTGATGTCCATGAACTGATTGTAGACTGCGGGCATTTCATTGACCAGAGCCGCGATTGGGTTTGCGTTGCGGATACCGGCCACCACGTCTTCGCCCTGCGCATTTAGCAGGTAATCGCCCATCATCTTTTTATCGCCGGTGGACGGGTTGCGGGTGAAGGCCACGCCGGTGCCCGAGTCATCGCCCATGTTACCGAAGACCATGGTCTGGATGTTGACCGCGGTGCCCAAGTCGTCGGGGATGTTCGTGGCGCGACGGTAGTCCACGGCGCGCTTGCCATTCCAGGACTTGAAGACGGCCTCGGTCGCCAATTCCAATTGCTCGAGCGGGTCCTGCGGAAAGTCGAAGCCCTTATGCTTCTGGATGACTCCCTTGAAGGTATCCACCATTGCCTTCCAGTCGTCGGCGGTCATTTCGGTGTCGAGCTTGTAGCCCTTCTTTTCTTTGTATTCCTTCAAGGCTTCTTCAAATGGCTCATCGGGAATGCCCAGCACGACCGAACCGAACATCTCCACCAGCCGCCGGTATGAGTCGTAGACGAAGCGCGGGTTGCCGGTCAGCTTGATCATCCCTTCGGCAGTGGCATCCGTCAGGCCGATGTTCAGGATGGTGTCCATCATGCCGGGCATGGAGAACTTGGCCCCGGAGCGGCACGAGACCAGCAGCGGATTGGTCGCATCGCCGAATTTTTTTCCGGTCTTTTTCTCGACCTCTTGTAGCGCGGCCAGTTCCTGCTCCCACATCCCTGCCGGGAACGTACCGCCCGCCGCCGAATAGGCGTTGCACGCCTCGGTCGTGACGGTGAATCCGGGCGGGACCGGGACGCCGGTCCGCGTCATGTCAGCCAATCCGGAGCCTTTGCCGCCGAGCAGGGCGCGCACGCCATCCCAGGAAGCGGCGTATGTTTCCGCCGCAGCGACTTCGTCAAAAAGATAAACCCATTTATTTGCCATTCTTTGGCCTCCTCAAATGATAAAAATTAATTGCTAGCGTGACGCCAGCCGCAAGTTTACCACACCGCGCACTGCCCAGATGCCACATTGCTGACGGTTCTTTGGGAACCCCCGTGATTTTACTCAGAAGGGATTGCTAAATCCCGTAAATGCAGGCAAAACGTTTGACGCGCGGCCATATTTGGCGGCTGGATTTGTCAATCCAGCCGAGCACCACGGCAAACTCCAGAGAGATCTACTGGCAACCATCGGCTGCAAAAGTGCTGCTGAGTAGGCCTTCGGCGCTAAAAACTGATCTCTGGGGGGCCCGGTTTGTAAAGCGTTTGATAAGTCCAGGTTTCATCTTATAAAGGATAATACAGGTAAACCTCCAGTGCCGAGTAGGCCTTCGGGAGAAAAGAATGCCGCTAAAAGTCCTTGCAATTGACGACGACCCCGCGATGACCGAATTGCTTACCCTGTTATTGAAAGCGCAGGGATTCGAAGTATTCACTGCCAACACAGGCGAAGATGGCATAAGAATGATACGCGAGATAATGCCCGACGTGGTGATCCTTGACCTGATGATGCCCAGCGTGGATGGCTGGCAAGTATGCGCCCAGGTGCGCGAATTCAGCAGCACACCGATCCTGATCCTATCGGCTCTCGACAGTCCAGGCATGGTTGCCAGCGCCCTGGATGCCGGTGCGGACGATTACCTGATCAAACCTGTCCCCAGCAGCGTGCTGATCGCACACCTGCATAACCTGACGCGCCGCGCCGGGATGACAAAGCCCAACGAGAGGTTGTAACCAAACCACTGATAGCATATCAATAGACTTTATCGGTAATGGTAGCCGGTAGGCTACCATAATAGGCCAGATGCTTGTTTTTGCCGAGTAGGCCTTCGGAAAAATAATTCGCTCAATTCGAGCAATTCGATGCAAGAAGCGTATTGCCGATAAAGCCTGATAGAAATTCAATTGAACAGCGCAGGCATTGGCCTGCGCTTTCTTTTTGAAAGGTGAACGAGTAAAATAAACAAAATCAGGAGGCTCGCCATGCAAACCTGTTCCAAATGTAACGCGTCTTCACCGGATAATGCCCTGAATTGTACTCACTGTAGCGCCGATTTGGGGGAATATTCCGCTACGATTGCAGCCCTCGAGAAATTCCGCGCCAACCCGCGCGTCAAAGCTGTGCGCCTGACCGTCGCAGCGGATGCCTGCCCGGTTTGCTATGAAGCCCTTAAGACCTATCCAAAGGATAAGGTGCCGCGCTTGCCACTGGCAGGTTGCTCTCATGAACATGGCTGCCGTTGCTTTTATGAGCCGGTATTGGAAGAGACGGCGATTGTGGGGAAGGTGGCGCCGAGATAGTTATGTACCTTGGCTGGGTTTCAACCGTTCTTTGGCAAAAGTCACGGCTTCCAGGCGAGTAGCAACCTTCCCTGTCGCCTGAGCCTCGCGAACAGCCTCCAATAGTTGACCGATGACCGCTCCGGGTTGGAGATCCAATTCCTTCATCAAATCGTTGCCATTCAATAATGCTGGTGGGGCGATGCTCTCCTGGCGTTTCTCCCACCAGTTTTCCAGGAAAAGACGGACTACATCCAGGCAGGCTGCCCACGTTTCCTGTGGCAGGGTATGCTCGTAGGTGGCGCGCAAGTCGGCCAGCGCCAGGAGGCACACGTCCACACCCGCTTCTCCGCTATCCCGGAAAAAGCGATAGATTGCGCGCCGCGAGGGGCTTTTTTGCTCTTTGACCAGCCGGTCGGTATGGTAATGGATG
>JBDRTP010000129.1:0-6570 GCA_043823965.1 Chloroflexota bacterium | reverse complement strand
CCGCGGCGCATCTGCGCCTCCAGGATGGGAGCGATGGCCTTCTGTCGTCGCTTCTGCCGGGCCGGGGGGACATGAGTCAGGGCACGGGGATTCGTAGCCGAGGCAATTTTGATGCGTGATTCAAATTGATCGTAGGCCAGTTTACGAAAGGTGGGGATGAAATCGAGTTGTTCGTCTTTTGCGTGTGCGAACAACAGCTCGTCCTGATCAGGGAGTTCGAGCAGCAGGTGCGGGTGACCACCCCTTTCCAGGATCAGGCCATAGAGCGCACGCACCAGTGGTTCAGCCGCGGTCGTGGCCTCGATGGCGACCCGGTCGCCGGGTCCAATGCGCGCCGAGTGATCCACAAGGATACGAGCCAATTTCTCGATGCGAATGTCAGCCAAATCAGGCCTCCTGTCCAACAAGAGAGTATGTCCAAAATTATATCATCACAATCTATTTTTTCTCCACCTCCACCCACATCTGCTCTCCATCCGTCGTGACCGTGATCCAGCCGTTCCGGTCGGTGCGCAGCAGGGTGTAGCCCTCCAACGCCTGCAAGGTCTTGGCGTCGGGCAGGCCGTCGCGGTCTCCGGCGGCCACGCTGAGGATGATGACCTGCGGGCGCAGGGCCGCGATCCATTCGGTCGGGTTGAGCGGGGCGTAGCCCGAATCGGCCAGCAGCAGGGCGGTCAGCGGGCCGACCGCTTCGCCGTTTTTCAATTCAGCCAAAATATCGAAATTCATGCCGACCGGCAGCAGGGCGCGGAAGCCCTTCCACTCCACCAGCAGCACCGCGCCGCGTGGACTGACGGCCAGCACAGTGAGAGTTGCGCCGGCGCCCAAATCCAGCGCCTGACCCGGCCTGGCGCGCGTGACCAGAATGGAGCGATCTGCCAGCCATTTGTCCAACTGGCGGGCGGAGTAGGATGCTTCGACCTTCCCGGACCACAGCACAGCCCGGGGTGGGAAGCGCTCCAGCGTACGCGGCAGCGCGCCGACCTGATCCTCCTGCGTGGAGGCGATGACGAGGTAGTCCAGCTTGCGGTCGAAGGGCGGGAGACGCCGGCCGAGGGCATCCGAAAGGCGCGCAGGGCTGGGGCCGCCATTGACCAACACATAGCGGCCGGTCGGAGTCTGGATTAGCACGGCGTCGGCGGAGCCTGCGTCCAGGAAGGTCAGATGCAGGCGGCCGTCCGCGGCCGCGAAGGCGGCGCGCCAGGTCAGAAAGGTGATAAGAGCAAGGGCGGAGAGGATAACGGCGGGCGTCAGGGCGGTGCGCAACGCCCCTTTAACGCGCCCCCGGCTAAAAGTCCAGGAGAGCAGCGCGGCGTAGAACAGGATCGCGAACAGGAGCGAGAAGTCGCCCAGGATCAGCACGCCGTGCGGGAGGCGGGCGAACAGTTCGACAACGCGAATGGTATAGGCTGGGAAAGGCCAGGCCAGCCAGGCGGCCAATTGACCGAGGGGCTGGTAGAGCAGTCCGAGCAGCAGGGCCAGCCCGCCGAATATCATCACGGCCGGTTGAGCCGGCAGGATGAAGGGGTTGGCGATCAGCGCGACGAGCGAGATGCGCCCGAAATGGTAGGCCATGACCGGCAGGGTGGTCAGTTGGGCGGCCAGGGTGAAGAGGACGAACTCGGAGAGGGGTTGGGCGACATGCGAGGCGCGGGGTGCGAGATAGGGGATGCGGGATAGGCGTTGCGTGACCCACTCCTGGAACGGCTGAACGTAGAGGATCAAGCCGAGCGTGGCGGCGAAAGAGAGCTGGAAGCCGACGTCCCAGGGCGTGTGCGGGTTGATGGCGGCCATCAGCGCGGCGACGAAGGCCAGTGTGTTGAGGCCGTCCTGGCGGCGACCAACCTGCCGGGCGAAGAGCGCCAGGCCGCCCATGAACGCGGCGCGCACCACGGCCGCGTCCGCGCCGACCAGTAAGGTATAGATGGCAATGCCGATGACGGCCGCCAACGCGCCGCGCCGCGGCCCGAGCAGGCGGTTGAAGACAGTCACGAGTAGCGCGGCGATGATGGTGATGTTGAAGCCGGAGATGGCGATGATGTGGGCTGTGCCGGTATCTTTGAAAGCCTGCTGGAGGTCGGGCGGCAGGCCGGTATCCACGCCGAGCAGGATGCCGGCCAGGAGCGAGGCCTCCGGGTCGGGGAAGATGCGGTAATTGACAGCCAGGGAGCGTTCTTTCAGGGCATAGATGGCGGCCAGGATGGGATTGCCGCCGCGGAAGGGCAAAAGGGTCGCTTTGGCGGAGGGCATGTAAGCGTGGATGCCCTGGCGCGCCAGGTAATCGCGGTAAGAGAAATCCTCGTGCTCAGGCGGGGTTTTCAACGCCCCGCGCAGGCGGATCACCTCGCCGTAGTGGAAGGTCTGGCCGGGCAGAATACGCGCCAGGATCAGGCCGCCGACGGGCAAGGACTCGTCGCCGGTATCCACGCTCTGGACGCGCAGGCGCAGATTGGTGTAGGTGTCGCGCGTATCGGGCAGCTCGGTCAGCACGCCGGTAACAAGCAGGTCGTACTGGCGGTCGTTATACCAGGCGATGTGGTGCGCATCGATGATCGGAATGGAAGCCTGGTAACGGGCAGCGCCGAGGAAGAAGGTAATGAGTGAAAGAGAAACGAGAAATAAGGTTGAAGGCGGCTGAGCAGGGGAAAAGGGGAGACGCGAGGAGAGGATGCGAAGAAGAATGGCGGCGAGGATGAAACTGCCTGCCAGAATCAGCCAGACCGTGACCGGGAGCATTACCTGGCTGGCGAGCAGGATGCCGGCGAGGAACGCCAGGGAGAGCCACAGCAAGGGTAGTCGCCTGGTCAAGTTAGTCGCTTGGTCGGATAGTCTTGCCGAGTAGGTGCTGCGCATAGTCGGTGGGTTGGGTTGATCGGCAGGTTGCATGGCGGGTCGCCCCTTCGGTATGATGGCAGGTGATTGCCCTACCATGATTGTACAGTTTCCGGCCGGGGAAGGCAAGGGATTTTTGGCCACGAATTCAGACGAACTCTTTGGCTTATAATTGGTCAAAACCACAGGAGCAACCATGAAGAAACTTTCCTCCCAGGCTGGGATCGGCACGCTGGTCACGCACCTGGGCGAGTTCGAGAACCCGGACAACGCCCACGTGATGCCCATTTGCCAAAGCTCGATCTTCACTTTTCCGGATGTCGCCACCGGGCAGGCCATCTTTGCGGGCGAAAAGGACGGCTATTATTACACCCGGATCGGCAACCCGAACGCCCGTCACCTGGCGCGCAAAATCGCCGCGCTGGAGGGACTCGACTTGCTGCGCGGCTAGCCGGACCTCGAACCGGATGCCGTTATCGCGGCTGAGATGTTCACCTCGGGCATGGCGGCGGTCACGGCCGGGCTGCTGGCCTGCCTGTGCGCAGCACCTACTCGGCGCACAGGCGATACGGTCATCGTGCAGGATTCGCTCTACAACGGCACCATCATCGGCGGCGCGCTGGTCAGTTCGCATCCGGAATTTGTCAAGAAGGAGCTCCACGCCACCCTGACCACCCTGGGCGGCTCACCCAGTCCGTTCGATTGCTGGCTGACCAATCTGGGTTTGAAGACCTTCGCATTACGCATGGCGCGGCATTGTGAAAACGCGCTGGCTGCCGAAGGCCTACTCGGTGGCGCGTTATCTTGAAGGGCACCCGAAGGTGGCGCATGTCAATTATCCCGGCCTGAAGTCACATCCTGGTCATAAAATCGCAAATCAGCAAATGAGCAATTTTGGCGGGATGCTGTCCTTTGAACTCAAGGATGGGATGCAAGCCGGTACCTCTTTGATGGAGCATGTCCGGGTTGCCACGCTGGCCGTCTCGCTCGGCAATGTGGATACGCTCATCCAGCACACGGCCAGCATGACTCATCACAACCTGCCTGCCGTGGAACGGCGCAAGATCGGCATCACGGATGGGTTGGTGCGGCTCTCGGTTGGCATCGAGGAGGTGGAGGATATTATTGCCGACCTCGAACAGGCGTTGGAATAAAGCGTAAAACGTAAAACGTAAATGCTCGCGGTCATTGACTTTTTACACCTCTGCGCATACAATCAACCGCAACGATCACAAAGAACTCGACAAACCTTTGTCCTTTGTGTTCGAGAATTGAATAATGGTCAGGGTGCCTTTTCCCCCGGATGGGGAGGCTCAAAGGCGAAGCCGGTGCAAGTCCGGTGCTGTCCCGCAACTGTGAGTTTAGTTGGGTAGTTGCGTAGTTTAGTAGTTGAGTAGTTCGTCGGTGAACTACCAAACTACGAAACTAATCAACTATCTAACTAAACAAGTCAGGCCGCCCGCCCTGGCCGGTTCACCATACTCCCGTGGAAAGGAGGTGGGAACGGCTGCGTTGGATTGCCTCTCCCCCCTCCCCTGTCTATACGGCAGGGGTTTTTGATTGCTGGAATCCGGCGACTCCCAGTCGTCGGAAGCGAAGTCAGCCTGCCCTGGCGGGCTAGGCCAGGGGAGACTTCGGAATCCATTACTCATATCAGGAGATAAATATGTTCCGCAAATTTGCTTTTGCGCTCTTAGCGCTCACCATGTTACTGGCTGCCTGCGGCCCGGCTGCCACCCCTTCACCGCTGCCCCCCAGCGCCCCGGCTACTCAGCTCCCCACCTCCACTGCCCCCGCGCCCTTCACCTTGACCGACGGCCTCGGCCGCCAAGTTACGCTCAATGGTTTTGCCCAGCGCGTCGTCTCGCTGACACCCGCCACGACCGAAATCCTGTTCGCCGTGGGCGCCGCTTCACAGGTTGTGGGCCGCGATATGTTCTCGGACTATCCCGAAGAAGCCAAAGCCATCGCTGACATCGGCGGCTCGATGGGCGAATATAATCTCGAAGCCATCCTCGTCCTGCAGCCCGATTTGGTGCTGGCTGGCGGCATCAACCCGCCCGAACTGGTCGCCTCGCTGGAAGAACTGGGCCTGACGGTTTACTTTCTCCCCAATCCAGCCACGCTGGAGGAACTGTATGCCAATCTCGAAACTGTCGGCAGCCTGACCGGACATGAAGCAGAAGCGGCCGCGCTGGTCGGATCGCTCCAGGTCCGCGTCGCTGCGGTGGATGAGAAGATCATGCCGCTCAGTTATGCCCCGACCGTCTATTACGAACTGGACGCCACCAACCCGACCAAGCCCTACACCGCCGGTCCCGGCACCTTCGTGGACCTGTTGATTGCACGTGCCGGAGGCATCAACATCGGCTCGGCGCTGTCGGGTCAGTGGGCGGAGATCAGCCTGGAGGAACTGGTCGTCCAGAATCCCGCCATCATTATTCTGGGCGATTCGGCTTACGGCGAGACGCCGGAGAAGGTCTCCGCGCGTCCCGGATGGGAGGCGCTCTCGGCTGTCCAGAATGGCCGGATCTTCCCGTTCGACGACAACTTGGTCAGCCGCCCCGGCCCACGCCTGGTGGACGGGCTGGAAGCCCTGGCGAAATTGCTGCATCCGGATTTGTTCAAATAGAGATTCGAGAATAGAGAGTAGAGAATAGAGAATAGTTGTCCAAAGGACTAATCTCTGATCTCTATTCTCTACTCTCATTGCTGACATGACCCGTCGCTTCCTGCCCTACCTCTGGACTCTCCTCTTCCTCGCCCTGGCGATCCTGCTTTCGATTGCGATTGGCGCAGTCTCCATCCCGCCAAAAGATTTATGGCAGGTGCTGGCGAGCCTGTTGACTGGTATTCTGCCCGACAGCCTTCAGACTTCCGCCTTCATCCTTTGGAAAATCCGCCTGCCGCGCACGGCGCTGGTCCTGCTGACCGGCGCGGCCCTGGGCGGAAGCGGCGCGGCTTATCAGGGCCTGTTCCGCAACCCGCTGGCCGACCCGTATCTCATCGGCGTGGCCTCCGGCGCGGGGCTGGGCGCGGTGCTGGCGATGAGCGTCCGCTGGCCCTATACCTTCTGGGGCTTGATGGCCGTCCCGCTGGCCGCTTTCATCAGCGCAATGTTGACCGTGTTTGTCGTCTACATGCTGGCGCGCGTGGGGAAAACCGTCCCGACGACAAATCTGATCCTGGCAGGCGTGGCCTTCGGTTCCTTCGCCGCCGCGCTGACCTCCTTCCTGATGCTGCGCTCGACCGGCGAACTGCGCCGCGCCATCGCCTGGCTGCTGGGAGGCTCGTCGCAGGCTGGCTGGGGACCGACGCTGACCATTTTGCCTTATCTCGCCATCGGCCTGGGAATTTTGATACTCGGCGGCCATGCCCTGAACCTGCTCCAATTCGGCGATGACCAGGCCCAGCAGTTGGGGCTGCCGGTCACGCGCGCGAAAACAATCCTTTTGCTGGCAGCCTCGCTGGCAACTGCCGCCGCCGTGTCTTTCTCTGGCATTATCGGTTTTATCGGTTTGATTGTCCCGCACATTATGCGTTTATGGTTTGGCGCGGATTACCGCCGCCTGCTGCCGCTCTCGATCATCGGCGGCGCAGGAATGCTGCTGGTGGCGGATGTTTTAGCCCGCGTTGTCCTTGCACCCCAGGAATTGCCGGTTGGCATCGTGACAGCTCTCGTTGGCGCGCCGTTCTTCCTGTGGGTATTACGGAGAGCCAAGAATCAAGGGTACTGGT
>JBDRTP010000128.1:0-5736 GCA_043823965.1 Chloroflexota bacterium | reverse complement strand
GTGACCGGATCAACGAGCACTTCGAATGCGCCGATGCCGGTGCTTGTCTCGACGACCCGCACGTAGGCATGGTTATCGAAGACCATCACCTCGCCGATTTTCAGACCGTCAACGCCGAGGTTATTGATATATTCCTGCGCGGCACCTTCGGCCTGTGCAATCGAAAGCGGTTGGAGGTTGGTCAGGCCGGATGGGTATCCGCCCATCATCCCGGGGCGATAGCCGGAGTAAGCGCGGCCGCCCATCATCCCGCCGCGTCCACCCATCATGCCAGGCCCAAAAGCGGGGATGCGGTCATAAGCGGGTTTTTTCCAGTCGTAGCCGTCATAGCCGCGCATAATATAACTGGGAGCGAAGGCAGCCGACCGGGCGCGGTTATTTGCAAACAACCAGCCCGCGAAGAGTGAGCCGCCAGCCAGGAGGGACAGACCAATAACAATCAGTGTGGTTTTGAGGATTTTGTTCATTTCTAAATCTCCTTTGAGTATTATTAAGTCTACTGCCGAGTAGGCCTTCGGTAAAATCCCTTTTTTCAACGCAAAGGCGCAAAGCCGCAAAGATTTTTAAGTTCTCCTTCGAGAAAATCCATCGAAACGCCCTTTGGTTTCGTTTTTTTTTGAAAAAGATTTTGTTTTTCTTGGATTCTTTGAGTCTTGGTTTATTCGCTTTTTTAATTTTGCTTTGTGCCGAGTAGGCCTTCGGCAGTGGGGTCATTATTACAGCCGTAAGTATAAAAGGGAGCGATAAAGAGAGAATGAAGTTTGTTTAAAGATTATGTAAAGAAGCAGTATAATCAAAGTATGCCAGAAGAACAATACACTTCCCTATCCCGACGCAAGATCGCCATCCTGATTGACGGCGACAACGCCCAGGCCAGCCTGTTACCGCAGATGCTTGTAGAGGCTGGAAAATACGGCCTGGTGACCGTCCGCCGCATCTATGGCGATTGGACAACCAACTCGATGAATTCCTGGAAGGATATTTTGAATTATCATGCCTTCCAGCCGGTGCAGCAATTCCGTTACACGATCGGCAAGAACGCCACCGATTCGGCGATGATCATTGATGCGATGGATATTCTTCATGACGGCGTGGTGGATGGATTCTGCCTCGTCTCCAGCGACAGCGATTACACGCGGCTGGCAACTCGCATCCGTGAAACAGGCGTGTTTGTGATGGGCATCGGCGAGAAGAAGACGCCCAAGCCGTTCGTGAACGCCTGCGACGTGTTTATCTACACCGAGAATCTGGTAAACGAAGAAAAGGTCGTCAAAACAACCGCCAGTAAGGCACAGGTGAAGAAAAAAGCCGAACCGGAGCCTACGCCCTTACTTCGCAAGGCTTTCGAAATGGCCGTGCAGGAAGATGGCTGGGCGCGCATGGATTCGATGGGCAACGCCCTCTACCAGCTTGACCCCGGCTTCGACCCGCGCACCTACGGCCACCGCCAACTTTCGCGGCTGATTGCCAGCAATAAGCACTATTTCGAGATGCGCGGCGTGGAAACCGGCGGTTTTACGCTGTTTTATGTGAAGATGAAAGAGTGACGATTGTGATAAACTATTGATGACAAACAATGAACGAGATGAGATTGAAAGACGAGGAGAAAGCCATGACGTTGACAGAAGTTCTTCCCGTTGTTAGACAACTGCCGACGCTGGACAAGTTACGGCTCATTCGTATTTTGGCTCAAGAACTCGATATGACAGAAAATATCTTCCCCTTCGAGCCATACAAGATTTACTACTTGGCAACGCCGTACAATGTATTCGGTGTAGGCAAGGCGTTATTTGAAGGCAATGCCGTTGTTTGTGGTAGCGCAAGTGGGTGAATTTGCTCCAGTGCGTTTAGCCTTCGCGTGGGTTCACGGCGATAATGTACCGTTGATTCTCGGGCAAACGAACTTCTTTATGGAGTTCGACATCTGCTTCTATCGCTCCAAACTTGAATTCGTGGTCAAGCCCAAAACAACATAGAATTAGGAGGGCTGATGGGCGGTTTGAAGGAATATTTCGAGATGCGCACGCAGGAGATTGACGGCTGGACGCTGTTTTATGTGAAGATGAAGGAATAACCGGCCTGCCGTATACTATCCCGTATGGGAGATTTTGGCACAAAGGCATATAAGCAGCTACCTTGAGGTTGGATATTGGGAGGCAGCACGCTCGCCACTGAAGCGTATTCGTCTCGGCATTAAACACACCGAGTTCGTATAAACCCGGCATTAAACACACCATGCTCGTAGAATCACGAGTTAGCCGCCCCATCCTATCGTGTTCAAGCACCCAAATCTAAAACCCTAAAGCGTATTGACAAAGAATATACGAGATACTATACTTGACCTCGATGAATGTCAGGTATGCACTTCACAACATTGCTTTCGAGTGGGATAGCCATAAAGCGGCTGTCAATTTTCGCAAGCACGAAGTCTCTTATGAAAATCAATAAACTCACCCAACGCTTACAAAAAAACCGCCCGATGACAATGGTTAGTATTCGGATTCCCGAAGATGTAATAGATGATCTAAAATACTTGGTTTTTCTGGCTATCAGGCTTTGATTAAGGCTTACATCAGTCAGGGAATACGGACAGACCTCGAACGCCTTGAAGGTAGTGTAGAAGTCTCTACGCTCATCGAGAGTCTGCAAAGGAAAGGCGTGAAAGACGAGATTATTTCATCCGCCATGTCAGAAGCACAAAGTTTGGCAGAAGCGTTGTAACCCACAAAGCGGTCGCAACGAATTCAATCCCCCGCCAACTCCTCATACACCCCCACAATCTGCTTGGCGATCTTCTCCCAATCATAATTCCGGGCATAATCTGCCGCGGCGCGGCCCATCGCCGCGCGGCGTTCCGGGTAGCCCAGCAGCACCGACAGCCGGTCACACAACGCGGCATGGTCGCCATCCGGGACGGTGTATCCGGTCACGCCATCTTGAACTAAAAAGGCCAGCCCGCCCACCTGCGAGGCGACGACCGGCGTGCCACAGGCCATCGCCTCCAGCGCCACCATGCCAAAGGATTCGTAGTGCGAGGGCATCACCACGACTTCCGCCGCAGAATAGTAATATGGCAGGGTATCCTGGCTGCGCTTGCCGAGAAAGACAACCAGATTGCCCATACACAGGTCGTCGCACATTTTTTGCAGACGCGCCATCTCCGCGCTCATCGCATCCGGGCTGACATCCGGGTCGCCGCCGATGATCGCAAGGTATACGGACTTGGAAGGGCATATATCCTTTTGCTGAAGGAGAGCCACAGCCCGGATCAGGGTATCCACACCTTTGAGCGGCTCGATCCGTCCGACGTAGAGCAGCAGGCATTTATCCGGCGATAAGCCAATATACTGCTTGGCTTCATCGGGCGGGATCGGATAGAAATGACAGCTATCCACGCCGGGCGGGATGACGGTCATCTTGCGGACATCCGCCTTGTACAACCATTCGAGTTGCGCCTGCTCGGCCACAGTCGAGACGATGAGCCGGTCGGCGCGGGCGATGACGCGGCGCTCGCCCTCGAGGCGGTACTCCCCCTCCCGCTCGTCGGCGGAACGGGCGACGCGGTTTTTCATCTCGCCCAGGGTGTGGAACATGTGCGCAATCGGTACGCCACCCCAGGTCTGAGAGAGCGTCTCGGCGGCCAGCCCGGACATCCAGTAATGGCTGTGGATAATGTCGTAGTGAAGTTCTTTTTCTGAAGCGAATTGTTTAATGCCCTCCACAAACTGAGGAATGTGATCGGCCAATTCCTTTTTGGGAAGCGGCACTTCCGGCCCGGCTGGCACGTGGACGACGCGGTTGCCGTAGCCGAGGTCGTGCAGCACATGCGGCACGTGCTCGTCCTGCGAGCGCGTGAAGACGTCCACGTGGAGGCCCATGCGGCCCAACTCGCGGGTCAGGTCGCGCACGTAGACGTTCATCCCGCCGGTGTCTTTGCCGCCGAGCGTGGCCAGCGGGCAGGTGTGGTAGGAAAGCATGGCGATGTTGAGCATGAGGGCAGTATATCAGGAAAACATATGTCCACCCGCAAAGGACTGGTATGATACGCCATAGCTGGCTTCACTATAAACCTCGCGGTGTTGTATAATCAGGTTGCAATGAAACTCCAAGACCTTGTCAGCGCCATCCAGCAAAGACAAATACGCATTACCGACCATGCGGATGAAGAAACGCAGGCCGACCATCTCACCTTTGATGAAATATTTTTCAGCGTTCTGCAAGGCGAAATCATCGAAGATTACCCGACTGACAAGCCCTATCCGAGTTGTTTGATTTACGGCGAGAGTTTTAAAGGCGAACCGATTCACAGTGTTTGGGCATTCAATCCCAAAACCTGTTGGGCTGTACTGATCACTGTTTACAGTCCCGACCCAAACCGCTGGATCAATTGGCGCATAAGGAGAGAAAAGTGAAACCATTTGAAAAATGTCCCGTTTGCGGCGGGGAATTGGTAGAAAAAGAGGTGGAAAAATTGCTCAAAGGCGGCGTGAATACCGCTGTCCTGACCGTACGCGCTGAGGTGTGCCTGCTATGCGGAGAGCGGCTATACTCCGACGAGACTGTACGACGCTTCGAGCAAATCCGCCGAAAACTGGAACAGCGTGAAGTGAGCGAGTTCCAGTTATTGGGGCAAACGTACCAGGCCGCGTAAAGGTCCCAAGTAAATTTCACCGGATTTATTTGCCGCTGTGAAAATTCTGGTATAATCCCGTCGCTGTAGGACGAAATGATATTTAGTCCTACGCCCGCCACCGTAGCTCAGTCGGTAGAGCAGACGTTTCGTAAACGCCAGGTCAAGGGTTCGAATCCCTTCGGTGGCTCTTTCCTACTTTTTAGGCAATCGGTATCGCAACCCGACCTGTGTGGATATTTCACAAATCGAGGGCCAGGCGCAGGCGGGATTCCACTTCATCCAAACCAGTTTGCGTCAGTTTGCCAATGCGCCGCGCAACAGCCGTTTTAGGTACGGTGGCGAGATTGGATATTTTAACCCAAGAGGCCGTCTTCAACCCCGCGGCTCTGGCCTCAGGCGTGTTTTCGGCAATCGCGTAGTCTGTTCCCAGCGGTCTGGACGCCGGGCGCGAGGAAATCGCCGCAATGAGGACATCGGCGGTCTGGGTATGGATGACTTGCCCAGAGATGACAACCGCTGGGCGTGGTTTCACCTGTACCTGTCCACCTGAGTTGATGAATGGGAAGCGCACGAGAACTACCTCCCCACGTTGGGGTTGCCAACTGCTGGCGCTCATACAGCCTCCCCATCTTCCCACATATACACATCCTCGTCGGGGTGGTCCCAAACCCGGGCCAGCGAAGCCTGGGAAACCAGGTACCATTCCTGGGGTTCAGATACGGCACGCGGTCGCGACAGAGCTTCGAATAGTTTAGCGCTGAGTAGCACTGCCTGGGCGCGTCCATGACGCGTAATAAAAATGGGTTCGCTTTCATTCTCCAACTGGTCGAGAATGGCGCTCAACCGGTCACGGACTTCAGTAGCAGGAATAATGGCGGGCATCTCGAGCTCCTTTTGTACGTAATTCCGTAAAGAATTCTACCACATTTCCCTTGCCACCTTCTTGGAATTCTTGCTTTTTATGCCGAGTAGGCCTTCGGCAAGGAAATTCCAACCGCTAAGACGCCAAGAACGCAAAGCCTGCTTCCCTCACCAGTCGAACACGCCATCCAAATCTTCTTCCGCTACATCGAACACAGCATTATGCGGGGGTAAAGGTTCAC
>JBDRTP010000127.1:0-12527 GCA_043823965.1 Chloroflexota bacterium | reverse complement strand
GAGTTCGCCCCGAAATCGGCGTTCAAATTCGTCAGCCTTATCAGGATGGGCAGTGCGGTAAGCCGCGAAGCGTTCATTCCACTCCGCCTCGCTCCTCGCGCCTCGCTCCACGGCTTCCCGGAAGTGCGCCAGCACATCCTCGGGGATATAAAAACGCGGTTCCAGCGGCCAGCCAAGATTTTTCTTGGCAGCGTTCAATTCGTCCTCACCGGGAGGCTCGCCGTGCGCCTTGGCCGTATCCTGCCGGGTCGGGAGGCCGTAGCCGATGTGCGTGCGGCACAGGATGAGCGAGGGGCGCGCATCCTGTTTGGCGGCGCGGGTGGCGGCGTCAATGGCCTCCACATCGTTGCCTTCCGGCACGACCTGCGTCTGCCAGCCGTAGGCGGCGAATCGGGCGGCGCGGTCTTCGGTAAAGGCCAGGTCGGTCGAGCCGTCAATCGAGATGTGGTTGTCGTCGTAAAGGTAGATCAGCTTGCCCAGGCGCAGGTGACCGGCCAGCGAGGCCGCTTCGGAGGCGACGCCCTCCATCAGGTCGCCGTCGGTGACGATGGCGTAAACATAGTGGTTGATTAGTTGGGCAGTTGGATAGTTGGGTGGTTGGGTGGTTGGGTAGTTGGGTAGTTGGGTGGTTGGGTAGTTGGGTAGTTGGGTGGTTGGGTGGTTGGGTGATTGGGTAGTTGGGTGGTTGAAGTCTGCCGCTAAGTGCGCCTCGGCAATCGCGAAGCCGACGCCGTTGGCGAATCCCTGCCCGAGCGGACCGGTGGTCGTCTCCACGCCGGGGGTCAGGCCGTATTCGGGGTGGCCGGGTGTGCGGCTGCCCCACTGACGAAAATGTTTGATCTCATCCAGTGAAAGGTCATAGCCGGTCAGGTGGAGCAGGGAATAGAGCAGCGCGGAGCCGTGTCCGCCGGAGAGGACGAAGCGATCCCGATCTCGCCAGCGCGGATGCCTGGGATTGTGGCGCAGGTGCCGGGTCCAGATGGTGTAGGCCATGGCGGCCGCGCCCATCGGCAGCCCGGGGTGACCGGAGTTGGCCTGCTGGACCGCGTCCACGGAGAGAAATCGCAGGGTATTAATCGCACGTTCCTGGAGATCGTTGTTCGACATTGATAAGCCCTTTTGTGAAAGTTTAGAAAAAATGCTGTAACGCCAGCAATGATTTTACCATGCGCCGCCTTTTGGGAATCAAATAATTCATTGGATGAGTTGCCTTTCCGTTGCAAGTGTGACATAATATAGCAAACTTTGGAAGGATGACATTTTACAAATCACAGGAGGCATTATGGCTACCCCTAGCCCTGCTCAACAAATCGCTGACGAGATGCGCGCCTTGCAGAACAAGGTCAACTCGTTACAGGACGGCGTCCGGTTGGCAAGAGTGCGCGACGCGGTCGAAGATATGGAAACCAAAGTCGGCAGCCAGCCGCAGCGGATCGCAACGGCGCGCGGCCGCGGCTACGTCTTCGAGAAGGACCTGGAAGCCCAGGCGCAGTCGTTCGTGGAGGCGTGGGCGATGCTGTACCCGAACCTGCAAGCGCAGATCAACATACAGTCCAGCGCGCTGATGAACGCCATGCGCCCGATCGAGATGCAGATGCCGCAACTGACGGCGGCCGCCTACAACCCGGCTGCGGCGCGCGGCATCCTGAACACGATGCAATCCGCGGTGAGCCAGTTGGAGAGCAAAGTCTCGGCGGCCGAGCGCACCCTCAGCGGGATGTACGACCAGTTCGAGCGGCAGGTATCCGATTTCATCCGGCGCATGGACCAGATCGAGTACACGCTGACCCAGTTGGCCGAGGCGACCTTCCAACTGTTGCCGACCGAAGGCGGGATCATGGCCGTCAAGGCGGTCTGGTGCAAGACGGGCAAGGAACAGAAAGACGACCCCGAGGGTGTGCTCTACCTGACCGACCAGCGTCTCATCTTCGAGCAGAAAGAAGAGATCGTCACCAAGAAGGTGCTGTTCGTCGCCACCGAGAAGCAGAAGGTGCAGGGACTGCAATTGGAAGCGCCGGTGGCGCTGGTGGACAATGTCCAGACCAGCAAACAGGGCCTGCTGAAGAACGAAGACCACATCGAGATCCGCTTTGCCAGCGGCGCGCCGGTGCAAAGCGCCCACTTCCACATCTGGCAGGACTGCGCCGTCTGGCAGGGACTGATCAACCGCGCCAAGTCCAAAGATTTCGACCAGGGCCGCGCCATAGCCATTGACCAGGCCGAGGTGGAGAAGGTCAAGGCCGCGCCGACGCAATGCCCGGCCTGCGGCGGGGCGATCACCCAGCAGGTGCTGCGCGGTCAGGATACCATCAAGTGCGAGTTTTGCGGGAATGTGATACGGTTGTGAGAATCAAAGGTTGGAAGGCTTGCCCTGAGGGTTTTGTCCGAAGGGTTTGAAGGTTACAAGTTGAATGTGTTTTTTAGCAAGTCCCGTAAGGAGCAACGATGGAAGGTATACAATTTGTCACCAATGACAAAGGCCAGAAAGTCGCTGTGTTGATTGATCTCAAGAAGTACGGCGAACTCTGGGAAGATTTCTATGATAGCCTGACAGCGCGTGCAAGGGCGAATGAGCCACGAGAAACGCTGGAATCGGTCAAGAAACGCTTGCGCGAACAGGGCAAGCTGGATGACTGATTACGCGGTCACTTTTACGCGTTCAGCCCGGAAAGAGCTGGAAGCACTGGACGCGATTCTCGTCAATCGCATTTTCCCCAAGATCGAAGCATTGACAAGAGGGCCGCGTCCTCCCGGTTGCCGCAAACTGATGGGTGAAAAAATCCTGTGGCGGATACGCGTTGGCGATTACCGCGTGGTTTATGCTATTTATGATGACGAGCGCCACGTGGACATCATTGCCATTCGCCATCGGAGTAAGGCTTACAAATGAGCCAGCGCGCGTCTTGCGCAGGCAGGATACCATCAAGTGCGAGTTTTGCGGGAATGTGATCCGGTTGTGAGGTTTAATAGTTGGAAGGTTTGGGGTGTCCTGCGGGAAGCCGGATGACACCCCTCGTCAGCTCAACTCGGATTATACTGAGCACGGTCACAATCTGCGCTTTTGTCATTCTGAACGGAGTGAAGAATCTGCCCTGCGTGCCAGGAGATTCTTCGCACACCGTCCTGACGTTCGGTGTCAGGAAAAACGGCTCACATCGTCCCGATGTCCTTCGGGAGAATGACAACACAAAAAGCGCAATTGGTTATCGAGCCTGTCGAGATACTGTGCCCGTTGGCAGTATAGTGTGGCGGCGCAACAATGCCTTCCTCTCCACTTTCATCCTTCCCGTCGTATCAATCCTTAATCGTTAGCCCACTTGTTATCGCCGTCCAGGTAATATGCTCGCCAAAGCGTGAGCAGTAATGAATTGCGTACTTTGCCATTGATATTCTTGGCCCTATCGTCGAGTTCTGATATATGAGCCAAAATTGTCCATCCCCATTCAAGTTCTTGACCAAGGAGAGCCAATGACCCAACCTGCCATTACTGCTGAAAACTTGACCTATAGTTACGATCAACTACTCGCTGTGGATCATATCAACTTCGATGTGGGTGAGGGGGAAATTCTGGGTTTTCTCGGCCCCAACGGAGCGGGAAAATCCACCACCATCAAAATGCTCACCGGCCAACTGTTGCCCAAAGAAGGCCGCGCCACTCTGTTGGGTATGGATGTGGCCCGCCAGCCCAAAAAAGTGCAGACCCAGATCGGTGTCTGCTTCGAGTTCACCAACCTCTATGAGACAATGAGCGGCATCGAAAACCTGAAGCTCTTCGCCAGCCTGTTCGGTGTTATCGATTTTGACGCCGAGGCGTTGCTCAAGCGCGTTGGGTTGGATGGCCGCGGCAAAGACAAGGTTGAGGGTTATTCCAAAGGCATGAAGCAACGCTTGATGGTGGCGCGTACCCTCGTCAATCGGCCCAAGATTCTCTTTCTCGATGAACCCACTGAAGGCCTCGACCCCGCCTCGGCCCAGACCATCCGCGGCCTGATCCTTGAAGAGCAGGCGCGCGGGGCAACCGTCTTCCTCACCACCCATGATATGCACGAGGCCGACAAGCTCTGCCAGCGCGTGGCTTTCATTGACCAAGGCAGGATCGTCGCCCTCGACACGCCGCACGCCCTCAAGCAGCAGTACGGCAAGCGCATGCTCCGGGCTGAAGTGCAAGATGCCGAGGGAAGCTTACAAACGCGCGAGATTATTCTCGACCGCGAACAAACCCCCAGCGAGGTTGAGGCGCTCTTCAAAGGCGAGCAGGTTATCACCATCCACAGCGAAGAAGCCACCCTGGAAGATATTTTCATCCGCATCACCGGCAGGGGGCTGTCCTGATGAACTCCCAGATCGTCTTCGCCTTAATACGCAAAGATTTCAAGCTGTACTTCTCCAACCGCTTCTTTGCCGTAGTCACCCTGTTGGGATTGGTGGCCTACATTATTATTTACTTTTTGCTGCCCGCCACAGTCAACGAGAGCCTGGAGTTGGGGCTGTATATGGCCGAAATGCCGCCCGCACTGGAAGAAATGCTGGTTGATGAGGATGTCTGGTTCTACCGGGCTGAATCGGTAGATGCGCTCAAGCAAGCTGTTCTGGATGGCGACGTCCCGGCAGGCTATGCTTTCCCCGATGATCTGTTGACCCAAATGCAAAGCGGTGGCAAAGTGACCGCCCAACTCTACCTTTCGCCCGATGTGCCCCCCGAATTCAAGGAAATCTACGAAGTCGTTTTATATGAGTTTGCCTTTGCCATCCGCGGGCAGAGCGTGGACATCGAAACGACCGAAATCATGCTCGGCCCGGATATGGCCGGTGAGCAGATTGCTCCGCGTGACCGTATGCTGCCGATGTTGGCCGTCTTCGTGCTGATGATCGAATGCCTGGGACTGGCCAGCCTGATTGCCGCTGAAGTCGAGGCGGGCACGCTGCGCGCCCTGCTGGTCACGCCGTTGACGATGAGCGGGTTGTTCGTGGGCAAGGGCATTTTTGGCACGCTATTCGCCTTCGCGCAGGCAACCCTGCTCATTTTGCTGACCGGTGGCCTGGTCCATGAGCCGCTACTGATCCTGGTGGCGCTGCTCTTCGGCGCGGCGTTGGTAACGGGCGTGGCCTTCTTGATCGGTTCGGTCGGGCGGGATTTAATGTCGGTGATGGGCTGGGGCGTTTTGGCAATGTTGCTGCTGGCGATGCCCACCTTCACCATCCTCGTGCCCGGCCTGGCCTCCAATTGGATCAAGCTGATCCCCTCGTATTACCTGGTGGATACAGTGTATCGAGTGATCAATTTCGACGCTGCCTGGGGGGATGTGACCCAGAATCTATTGATGCTGCTGGTTTATGCGGCTGCATTCATGGCTTTGGGCGTGGTCGTATTGAAAAGGAAGTTCCAATGAACCCGAGAAGAGTTGGCGTTTTGTTGTATCGCGAGTTTGTACAAGGCCCGAAAAATTTCATTTTCATCTTTGCCGTAGTTGTGCCGCTGGTGCTGAGCTTCACGCTTTCGCTGCTGTTCGGCACGCTTTTTTCGGGCAAGCCGCGCATGGGGATCAGCGATGCGGGCGATTCGCAGTTCACCCGCTCAGCCGCCGCGATGGAAGCTTTCACCGTCAAGGAATTTGCCAGCGAAGCCGCGTTGAAGGAAGCCACCCAGATCGGCGTGGTGGATATTGGCATAGCGCTACCTACCGATTTCGATGAGAAGGTGGCAAGCGGCCAGGCGACCAATATGACAGCATACATCTGGGGCGAGAGTCTGGTGAAAGACCGCGCCATGCTGGTGGCGGCGATGGCCGTGTGGGTGCGCGAAATCGCTGGGCAGGAATCGCCAATCAAAATTGTCACCACCGTGCTCGGCAACCCATCCGCCCTGCCTTGGGAAGACCGCCTGCTCCCCTTCGTGGTGATGATGAGCGTGATGTTTGGCGGTATTATGCTGCCGGCCTCCTCGCTCGTTACTGAAAAACAGAAGCGTACGCTCACTGCGCTTTCGGTCACACCAACTACAATGGGCGACATTTACGTTGCCAAAGGGCTGATGGCGGTGACGATCAGTACGGTGATGGGGCTGGTCATCCTGGCTTTGAACCGCGCCCTGGGCAGCAGCACTGCTTTGCTGGTGGTGGTGCTGGCTCTGGGAGCAATACTTGCCGCCGAGTTTGGTGTGCTGTTGGGAGCGCTGGTCAAGGATATCAACTCGCTCTTTGCTACTGTCAAATCTATGGGCTTGATCCTCTATGCCCCGGCATTGATTTACATGTTTCCCCAGATTCCTCAGTGGATTGGCAAAATCTTTCCCACCTACTACATCATCCAGCCTGTGATCGAAATTTCCCAACACGGCGCGAGACTGGCTGAAGTGGCCTGGCAGCTTGGCATCTTGCTGGTCCTGATCCTGTCCATGGGCGTCCTCCTGGCGCTGCTGACGCGGCGCATGCGCCACCAGGAGATACAATGAGCAACAATCAACTTCCACAGGGCGAATTGATCAAAATGGTTTCTGCGCGGCTTCTCGTAGTTATCCCTTTGCTGTTTGCTATGTTCTTCCTGCCTGCTGGAACCTTTGCTTACTGGGAAGCATGGGTGTATTTAACCGTCCTCCTTATTCCCATGTTTCTTGTTTTAATCTATTTGCTCAAAAACGATCCTGAACTGCTGGAACGAAGGATGAGAATGAGAGAAAAAGAAACGGAGCAAAAATTGATTATCAAAATCTCGTATCTCTACTTTCTCCTCGCCTTCCTGCTCCCAGGCTTTGACAAACGTTTTGAGTGGTCAAATGTTCCCGTTGTAGTGGTAATCGTTGCAGATGTTCTTGTCTTGCTGGGCTATGGTATGTTTTTTCTTGTATTAAGGGAGAATCGCTACGCATCTCGTATCGTCGAAGTAGAACAGGAGCAGAAAGTCATCAGTAGCGGGCCGTATGCAATTGTCCGACACCCAATGTATCTGGGGGTATCGCTGATGTATATCCTTTCCCCGCTGGCACTGGGATCCTATTGGGCAATGATTCCTTCGCTGTTGATAATTCCCCTTTTAGCGGCAAGAATACGAAATGAAGAAAGTGTACTTGGGAGAGAACTAAAAGGATATCAGGAATACGTGCAAAAGACTAAATATCGCTTAATTCCTGGCATTTGGTAGTTCTTCCAAATTGGCTTTATACTTGGCTTTAAGTTTTTCCCGTTTCGACGGCGAGTCGACGCCCGTCCCACCACCGCTACCCTTACCCCCTTTCGGGGGCCTTACGGCAGGGCGCTTCGCGGACGCAAATCGTTAGCTAATACCTCTCCCTCATCTCCCCCACCGGCAGCAGAATCCTCCCCTCTTCACTCGCACCGATAAACAATATCTCATCCGGTTTATTGGCGGCCATGTAAGCCGTATAAGCCGCGACGAGGGCGTCCAATTGTTCGGGGGGGTAGATCACTTCCAGCGGCAAAATCCCTTTTACTAACCGATGACGGGTGATCTCATCGAAGAAATCCATCGGGTCTTTGATGCCCACGCCCAGTTCATACAAGATCAACTGGCGCTGTAAACGCCCCTCCAGGGATGGCTTGGAGAGCGGCGACTGGTCGAGCAGGGCGCAAAAGGCGGCGTGCGGATGCGTCTCCAGCCACCTGTGGGGGGCCGAACGGCCTGACTGTCTTCACGGTATGCGGGGTTGATGGTAAACTGGGTACAGCCCGAATGGCCAAGAAGTTCAAATGACACGGCCCCGCCATCGTCCGCAGCGATGTGGAGGGTTTGCTCGTCCCGGCCCAGGAAATCGCCGAGATCATCGGCAACCGGCGGCTCACCAACGTGGTCTTGCTTGGAGCGCTGATTCAGAGGCTGCCGGTGCTACCCCTGGAAGCGATTGAGGAGGCCCTGAAGAACCATCTGCCTGAGCGCCATCGTAAGCTCTTGCCCCTGAACTTCGAGGCCTTGCAGAAGGGAGCGGCGTTTGCGAGAGGGGAGCTAAAGGTCGAGAGCCTGGGACTCGTAGAAGTCGCCGCGAAGACCGCCGCACCCACCTCGGTTTGAGATTCGCAAGTGCTATCTGGCGGAATCCCCGAGATCGGGTTGGTGAGCAGGCGAAATCTGCCCATCAACCCGATTTCTGTTTATCTCTCCGTGAATGGTATAATCTCGCCTGAGGCCAATGAAACCTGAAATGATGGATAAGGTAAAAGAGCTTTACGAATACGATGAAACTGGCGATGTATTGGACGTGTACTTTGGCGAGAAACGCGCCGCGTGGACCATCGAGCTGACCGACAATATCACCATCAGCATTGACCGCCCGGCCCGGAAAGCTGTCAGCCTGTCGTTCATGGATTTTTCCGAGCTTATCCGGCCAACTGCGTGGGGGCCGCGCAGTTTTCCGCTGACTGGGCTGGCGGATTTGCCCGCGGCGGAACGGGAGATGGTAATTGATATATTGACCTCACCGCCGGTCAATGCCTGGCTGGATGTCTCTGCGGTGCAGGCTTTGCCCGATTCTCCCTTCGCGGTTACCCATCTCCACCTGCCTCCACCCAAAACACCGAGCCGTCTGGCGGCGGCGATTTGAGGCGCCCATGAAACATCACACCGGCTCCGTCGAAGTCATCACCGGCGGCATGTTCAGCGGCAAGACCGATGAGCTGATCCGCCGCCTGCGCCGCGCCTGACACACCCGTTGGGTGACGCAGCAAAAACCTTGCCCGTAGTATCAAAGTATGATATTATTTCATCGTGGACAGCAAACACCGCAAAACGTTGGAAGCCATCTTCGAGAAGCCAGAGCGCGCCAATATTGCCTGGCGAGATATCGAAGCCCTCTTTATCGCTTTGGGCGCAGAAGTCACCGAAGGTAGCGGCTCAAGAGTGCGGGTTGCTTTGAAAAATGTCCGGGCTGTCTTTCATCGCCCCCATCCGCGCAAAGAAGCCAACAAAGCCACAATCAGATCGGTGCGCAGATTTCTGGAAGCGGCAGGAGAAAAGCCGTGATGGAATATAAAGGTTACGTCGGCAAAGTCGAGATTGACGAAGATGCGGGTATCTTGCACGGGGAAGTGATCAATATCCGTGATGTGGTCACTTTCGAGGGCCAAACGGTAGACGAGTTGCAACAGGCATTTCAGGATTCCGTCGAAGATTACCTGGCGTTTTGCGCTCGACGCGGGGAAGCCCCTGAAAAGCCCTTTTCAGGGAAGTTTGTCATTCGATTACCCACTGAACTCCACCGGAGAGCATACGTAAAGGCGAAATTGGCGGATAAGAGTCTGAATAGCTGGGTAACGGAAGTATTAGAAACAGCAGTTCAGGAGCAAGGATAGCCTGCTGACTAATACCTCTCCTTCAACTCCCCCACCGGCAGGGCGATCCTCCCCTCTTCCCTTGCATCGATAAACAATATCTCATCTGGCTTATTGGCCGCCACGTAAGCCGTATAAGCCGCGACGAGCGCATCCAGTTGCTCGGGGGTGTAAACCAATTCCAGGGGTAGTATTCCACGTACCAACCGGTGCCGGGTGATCTCCTCGAAGAAATCCATCGGGTCCTTGAGACCCACGCCCCGCTCATAAAGGAGTAACTTGCGCTGCAAACGGCCTTCCAGGGTCGGCTTGGAGAGCGGCAACTGGCCGAGCAGGGCGCAAAAGGCGGCGTGCGGATGCGTCTCCAGCCACTGGTGGGTGGCGTTCTGCGCAGCACCTACTCGGTCGGCGGGATACGGCTCGAACCCCATCCCGGCCAGCTTGCGGTACAGCATGAAGCCCAATTGCGTCCACTCCGGGCAGGATTCGGCGCGCGCCGGCGTCGGTGAGACGAGGATGCCGCGCTGGCGCAGCTCGTGCTCGGCCATGCGCATGTCCACGCCGCGCGGGTAATGGTAGCCTGATGTCGGGCTACCATTACCGGGCGTCAGGCTTTGCGCCTCCAGCTTCTTTTTCACCAGTCCCAGGTTCGGCGCGGAGGGCGCGTTGACCGCCACCGTTGCGGCTTCCTGCCCGCCGACAAAAGCCAGCACTTCGTCCAGCTCACCCGCCGTCGCGCTTCTGTCCGCCAAAAGTCCATCGAGAAACTCAAGGATAAGGTGCGTAAACTCACCGTCCGCTGCCATAATCTCGACCAAGACGCCATCCGAAAACTCAATCGGGTTCTTTGGGGGTTCGCCCATTATTTCGCTACGCAATGGAGTACCGTCAGGGATCAGTTCGCCCTCCTCGACCACTGGATACGCATGCGTCTACGCTCGATGAAGCTCAAACACATCAGCAAAGGCGATAACAGACGCTGGTCTAACAGACAACTGTCCCGTATCGGGCTGGTGTCTCTCACCGGTCAACTGGCATAGAGTAAGGCTGTGTTCCCTCATTCAGGGCAAGGCAGCAGGGTGACAACGAATTCGTTGTCGCCCGGTGCGGGAAATCCGCACGCCGGTAAATGTGGGGAATTGACCCCACCGCGACAACGGGGAGGGGGAGGCTCCGGCCTCCCCCTTACCCTCTGCTCAGTTTCCATCACAAAAAAGGCTCTTGATTAATCGCGCAAAAGGGTGTATCTTTGTTGTAGATACGAAAGGAGATATACCCTATGCTCACAAAAGTTCAGAAATGGGGTAACAGCCTTGCGCTAAGAATCCCCAAAGCATTTGCAACAGATGTACAGTTAGAAAACGATTCGGTGGTAGAAATTTCGCTGATTGATGGGCAAATTGTCATTAAACCTGTAGTTGCCCCAAATTGGACGCTTGAGCAGTTGTTAGCAGGTGTCAACAACAGCAATATTCACCACGAAACCGATACTGGAAACGCCGTAGGAAATGAAATTTGGTGAAACCTATGGCATATATTCCGAATCGTGGTGATGTTGTTTGGATTACTTTCAATCCACAAGCAGGACATGAACAGTCAGGGCGGCGACCGGCATTAGTTTTGTCGCCAGCGGCTTATAACAGCAAGGTTGGATTAGCCATTCTCTGCCCTATCACAAGCCAGGTCAAAGGGTATCCATTTGAAGTGTTGATACCTGATGGACTGAAAATCAACGGAGTAATTTTATCCGACCAGGTGAAAAACCTTGATTGGAAAGCAAGACAGGCGGAATTGGTCTGTAAATTACCAGCCACCACGGTAGATGCAGTGCTTCAAAAGTTGAACACGCTCTTAAGGCAGTAACTTTCAAAGTCAGTGGCTCTTGTGTGGGCAAAAGCGCCCAACCCCGCGTGCAGGTCCTGCGCTGCGCTTCGGCAGGTCGGGGCGTCCAAGCGCATCGAGATAGCTAAAGTACAAGACCGAAATACAAATAACTTGGAGACGATCGAATGTCCAAGAAACGAAACCGCAAATGTAGGAAAGATCATCTGGAAGCGCTCAGGCAGGAACTCCAGTCGGATGAATTTTTTGCAAGGAAGGAAGTAATATTCAAAACCGACGTGGAGGAGAAGATGTCCGAAGTTCTCCTGGCGTTCATCGAACCATATCGGGAGTTTGCTACGAATCGGGAGGCTTATGAACGTCTGATCGTAACAGCAATAGTGGCCTGGAATGCCGCTGTGGTTCCCAAAAAAGAAAGGGAGAAACTCCTGGACGAAACCAGCAAGTCAATTATGGGATCAGCCGGTGATAAGGCTGCTCAAGATTTCAAATCCGTCGTGAACGAGCTTATGGAATGGAAGAAACGCCATTTTCCTGCCAACAAACGCTATATTGTCAGTTATCAGCTATCGGAAACTAAGCACAAGTACCATCTGGCAGTAGCTTCAACGCTGGAACGATAACCGCTGCTGTGAAAGTGTTGCTGGCTAATACCTCTCCCTCAACTCCCCCACCGGCAGGGCAATCCTCCCCTCTTCCTTCGCACCGATAAACAATATCTCCTCTGGCTTGTTGGCGGCCACGTAGGCCGTATAGGCCGCCACGAGCGCATCCAGTTGCTCGGAGGACTAGATTACTTCCAGCGGTAAAATCCCCTTGACTAGGCGATGGCGGGTGATCTCCTCGAAGAAAGCCATCGGGTCCTTGAGACCCACGCCCCGCTCAGAAAGGAGCAACTGGCGCTGCAAACGCCCCTCCAGAGATGGCTTGGAGAGCGGCAACTGGCCGAGCAGGGCGCAAAAGGCGGCGTGCGGATGCGTCTCCAGCCACTGATGGGAGGCCTTCTCGGCGGGATACGGCTCAAAGCCCATCCCTTCCAGCTTGCGGTAGAGCATGAAGCCCAGTTGCATCCATTCTGAACAGGATTCGGCCCGCGCAGGCGTGGGCGAGACGAGGATGCCGCGTTGGCGCAGCTCGTATTCGGCCATGCGCATTTCCACGCCGCGCGGGTAATGGTAGCCTGATTTCGGGCTACCATAACCGGGCGTCAGGCTTTGCGCCTCCAGCTCCTTTTTCACAAATCCCACGTTCGGGGCTGAGGGCGCGTTGACTGCCACGCGGGCGGCCTCCTGCCCGCCGACGAAAGCCAGCACCTCGTCCAGCTCACCCGAATCGAGCGCCAGCAGCCGGCACTCGGCGTCCAGCGCGGCGAAGGTGAAGGGTTTGCGCCCGGCGGTCGGGTCAATG
>JBDRTP010000126.1:0-7884 GCA_043823965.1 Chloroflexota bacterium | reverse complement strand
GCCCGGACTGATAGCGTTGCCGGTCTGCCTCCACGCCGACCGCCTCCAGCCCCAGCGCGTTGCAGGTATACAGTACGCGCGGCAGGTGGAATCCTTGTGTAACGACGACCGCCCGCTCCAAGCCGAAGATGGCCTTCGCCCGGTAGCAGGTATCGTAACTGCGGCGGCCGGCGTAATCCAGCACGATGGCCTCGTCGGGCACGCCCAGGCTGAGGGCGTATTCACGCATCGCCCCGGGTTCGTTGTACTCGACGAAGCGATTATCCCCGCTCATCAGCAGTTTTTCCACCTTGCCGTTGAAGTAGAGATCGGCGGCGGCGACGCGGTCGCGCAGCACGGGGGTCGGGCTGCCATCCCGCCACAGCCCTGCGCCCAGGTGAGAATGCCGAGATAGAAGGACGCGATGAAGGCGGATAAACCCCATAGGCAATTCTGCCTCTCCGCGTATGGGTCAGGTGGCTCTCCAAGCGTTTCGGAAGAATCCCTACAATGGGATTATCCATTCTTTCGAGGCACTGTATGAATGCGTGCGACTGCCAGATGGTCGTCCTTCTCGTTTATGGCAGTGCGCCCGAACCAGCCACCTTGATCCTGCACGGCAACGACGGGCAGACCTGGCTCTCACTGGTTAATACTCCAGCGCAACATGCGGATCCATCACTTCAATCGTCAATCGAGCAGGCGCTTGAAGCCAATTTACCACGATAAGGCCTATAATCAAGATATGTCCAACATTACCCTTTCATCGCTGCCAGTGTCCGCCCGCTCCATCGGGACTTGGCTGACGCGCCATTGGCTTGAAACCTTCCTCATTATCTACGGCCTTTGGGTCTGGCTTCCTTTTCTCGCGCCCATCTTCATGCAAATCGGCTGGAGCGGAGCAGGAAAAGCGGAATACTTTGTTTATTCATTTTTCTGTCACCAATTGCCAGAGCGTTCGTTCTTTCTTTTCGGACAGAAGACCATGTACTCGCTCACGGAAATCCAGGCGGCATGGCAGGATACGATCAACCCGCTCATCCTGCGCAAGTTTATCGGCAACGCGGACATGGGCTGGAAGGTCGCCTGGTCGGATCGCATGATTTCGTTTTACACCAGCATTTGGCTGTGTGGTCGCCGTTTCGCCGCAAGGTCAAGCCGCTTCCGTGGTGGGGATTCGTCCTCTTCCTTTTGCCCCTCGCATTGGATGGCGGCACGCACATGCTCAGTGACTTTGCTGGAATCGGACAAGGCTTTCGCGACACGAATCGATGGCTGGCCTTGCTAACGAACAATTCTCTGCCCGCTTCATTCTACGCGGGCGACGCGCTCGGGTCGTTCAACTCTTTCATGCGCGTCTTCTCTGGACTTCTGGCTGGGTTCGGCATCGTCTGGTTTGCATTCCCTCACATAGAGGCATCCTTTAAATCAATAACATCGTCCCGCCGAGTAGGCCTTCGGCAGGCTGGATGGTTCAACGTTGGCGCGGCCTCTCGCAACTTTTCGCGTTCACCGTTTTGCCGCTCACCATTCTGCTCCTGCTGATCGCCTTTGGAAGCGTGACCATGCACCAACAGGATATGCGCGCCCTCGTCGGTGAACGCGATCAGCGTGCAGTTCAATCCGCAGCCGCCGCGCTTGCCTCCGAATTGCATCATCGCGCCGCGACCATTGCCCTGCTCTCGAGCTCAGTCGAAGAGACGTTTACAAACAAAGACCTGACATCCGACTTCGACGGCGGATTGGCGTTTTTTAATTCAGATGGACAATTGATCAAGAGCACGCCTCATACTGGACTTTGGGATTGGGTTGCCCAAAACGGACAGAGTCTCCCCCTCGCCTCTTCATCTGCCCCCAAGCCTATTTTTTCGTCCCCATTTCTTGATCCAAACTCAAAGCGTTTCTTCGTCATCGTCTCAGTCTATTCTTCCTCACGCGACATTATTATGGCTGGCGCGTTCTCTCCCGAATCACTTGCATCCAAAACATTTTCTGCTTCCTATCCTGCTGACAGTCAAGCCACGATTTATCTTCTCGATTCTTCGCGGCGCTTGCTCTTTGTGAGCGGCACGCTCGCGCCTGACAGTTTGCCAGCAGACCACCCAGGCGTGACCGAAGCCCTGCACGGCGAGAACGGCGTCCTGTATGTTCAAAAGAACGGATGTGAACACGTTGTCGCGTACAGTCCCATCCCAACGACGGGCTGGGCGCTGGTGGCGGAAGAAGAGTGGGAGGCAGTCGTCAGTCCCTCTTTGCAGGCAACCCAAATGGCGCCGCTCGTGCTGGTGCCTGCCTTTATCCTTGCGTTGATCGCTCTATGGTTTGGCGCGCAGCAAATCGTCCAGCCTTTGCAGAGACTGGAAGCCAAAGCCGCCGCGCTGGCCTGGGGCGACTTCGAGGCGATCAAAGAGTCCGTTGGCGGGATTTCAGAAGTGCAACACCTGCAAATGGAATTGACCGAAATGGCGCGCAAAGTGCAAGCCGCGCAGGAGGGACTGCACGACTACATCGGCGCAATCACCTCCGCGCAGGAAGAAGAGCGCATGAGACTGGCGCGCGAGTTACATGATGACACCATTCAGTCCGTGATCGCTTTGAAACAGCGCGTACAGTTGGCGCAGAAATCAATCAAAGACCAAAGTGGCCGTCAGGCACTCAAAGAACTGGAAAGCCTCGCAGAACAAACCATCGAGAATCTGCGCCGCCTGACACGCGCCCTGCGCCCGATCTATCTTGAAGATTTGGGATTGGTTACCGCGCTCGAAATGCTGGCACGCGAGACCAACATGTTGCAAGTGGACTTTCAACGCACAGGGCAGGAACAGCGGCTTGGGCGCGACGTGGAATTGGATTTCAAATGCCCAAGAGTCCCACCGACTTTGCTCCCAGTGGGCACCTCTTAATTGATTAGCGTTTATTTTTCGCCCCAGTGAATGGCGACAGCGCCAAACATCCGCCGCTGGAAGCGAACCCTTTTGAATCCAGCAGTTGTCATACGAGAGGCAAGTTGCTCGGCAAGAAGAAAATTCTCAGTGGAATCAGGCAGATACGTATATGCCTCGCGGATGCCAGTGAGCAATCCTCCAACCAGCGGAATGACGAGGTGCATGTGCGCCCAGATGAGGGGCGTGAGCAGGTTGCGCCGCGGGCGGGTCGTATCTAGAATAACGATGCGCCCGCCGTCTTTAAGGACGCGAAACTGTTCCAGAAGCGCGCGTTCAACACTGACAACGTTGCGCATTAAAAACCCTAAAACGACTGCGTCGAATGAGTTAGATGGGAAGGGAAGCGACAACGCATCGACAGCCGACCAGTTCGTAATGAACCCATTTCGTTGGCCGACGCGCATCATTTCCAACGTGAAATCGGCGGCGACGACTCTGGCCTCCGGTTGTTGCCGTTTGGCCTCTCTTGCCAGATCGCCTGTGCCTGCGCCGATATCCAACAGGCGCGCCTGCGGGCTTAGACCTGCGCGGCGGATGACATCCCTGCGCCAGCGAATATCCTGTCCGCCAGTCATCAGACAATTCATCAGGTCGTAGTGCTGGGCAATACCGCTGAACAGGCCGCGCACGTATTCTGAACGTTCTTTATCAGTTAATTGTGCCATAGAGACACCTTTCATTGTGACATATGTCCGGGTTCAAATGTTTGATAACCAAATATAATAGTTTTATTCTACTGTAAGATGGAGACGAAGATGTCAGAACTTGCTCGCCCTGTTGGAATAGGATTTGCCGCGCGCGGCAAAGTCTCGGACGTGGTCGGCTGGGCAGAGGATGCCCGCCGCCGCGGCGTGCATTCCGTCTGGATGCACGACAGTCTTTACGAACGGGATGCTGTCAGTTATGCCTCTGCGATTGCCGCGCAAGTATCCGATATCCGCGTTGCGATGGGGGCATTGAGCACGTATACGCGTACGCCAGTCCTGATCTCCATGACCGTTTCGGCACTGGACGAGATGGCGCCGGGGCGCGTTATCCTTGGATTGGGCACAGCCCTGCCATTGCGGCTGGCACAATTGGGCATCCCGTACAGCCCGGAGGATGGCGTGGCAAGCGTCAGCAAAGCGATTGATATGCTGCGTGCCATGTGGGCCGGGCAACGCATCCCCTCCGCGACGCCCAACCTGCCCCCGATCCAACCGATGTATCCACCTGTTCATCGCGTGCCGATCTACATCGCCGCGTATCGCACGCCGTTCCTGCAACTGGCTGGGGAAAAAGCGGACGGTTATCTGGCGCGTCCCGCCGAGTCCATCCCAAATATGAAGCGGCTGATCAGCAAACTGCGCAAGGCGTCCATTGACGCGGGCCGTGACGAACGTGCCGTGGACGTGGCGGGCTATCTGCTCACTCACGTGGACAAATCCCGTCGTGAGGCGCTCAACCGCGCCAAGCGCGAGCCGTTCGTCATCTACATGATGAGCGTACTTTCGAACTTCTCCCTGCAACAGGCAGGCTTCGAGCCTGAACTGCGCGATCGCATCATGGCTGCCTGGCGCGTGGAAGATTATCACAATGCCGCCGAACTAATCCCTGACGATATGCTGGATGCTTTTATGCTGTGCGGGACGCCTGAGGAAGTTGCTGAAGGCGCGGTGCGTTTCAATGAAGCCGGGATGAACACGCCCATCATCCAGCCCGTTGTGCAGGAGGATGACCAGATCCAACTGACGTTGGAAGCCGCGGCGCTATATGGCTCACTATCTGCCAAAGAGACGGCTCCCTCTCGGGAAACGGTATCCGCTATCGGGTCCGTTGTGACGCGCCCGGACGACCGCCTGAGTATTGTCGATCGCGCCTGGCGCAGGTTCAGCGCGTGGGTGGAGATTGCGCGTCCATTTTCGTTTACAGCATCTGCCATCCCCGTGCTGGCGGCTGGCGCGCTGGCACTGGCACAATCTAAATTTGACCCGACCGCTTTCGTGCTGGCCCTGGCGGCTTCGATGTTGTTGCATGTGGGTACGAACGTGACCAACGAGATTTACGACGTGCGCAACGGCGTGGATTCGATCACGTCGCCGCGCGCCAGCATGGCACTGCTTAAAGGACGTTTGACTGAAAGAGAAGCCTTTGGGTTAGTGGGCGGATCGTTCTTGCTGGCGATCTTGCTCGGCATTGCGCTGATCGCGTTGCGCGGCTGGCAGGTGGCGTTGCTGGGTTTGATCGGCCTGGTGCTTGGTTATGGTTATACAGCCCCGCCGTTCCAGTTTAAATACAAGGCGCTGGGGTTGCCGCTGGTGTTCACCTTGATGGGGCCATTGATGGTAATGGGCGCATACTATGTCATCACCGGCGGGGTGGGCTGGTCGCCGTTGATTGCCAGCATCCCGATCGGCCTGCTGGTCACGGCAATCCTGCATGGCAATGAATGGCGCGACATAACCGATGATGCGCGCTTTGGCATCGGCACACTGTCGGCGCTCATGGGCCGCAAGTGGGCGCACATCGTTTACATCTCGCTGGTAACGGGCGCGTATCTGACGGTGGTGCTGGCAGTGCTCTTTCATGCACTGCCCGAAACCAGCCTGCTGGCATTGCTATCCATGCCCTTCCTGGTGCGTTCAATCCGCTCATCCGAACTGGGTATCAACGGTCAACAGCGCGCGATTGCCAAAATTGACCTTGAGACCGCCCAACTCCACGCGGCCTTTGGCGTTTTGTATGTGATTGGGTTGGCATTGGGAGACGTTGCGTGAAAAAATCCCTGCCTCTGCTTGGTCTCGGCGCGGTACTCGCGGCGGGATTCTTCATGTTGACTTTCCGCGGCCCGCGCAAAAAGTTCTGGGAGCGCATGACTGGCACCGGGCTGTCGCTCGGCGCGCTGGCGCTGGCAACCCAGCCCCAGTTGCGCAAGACACGCATCGGACTGAAAGACATCTTCCTCGGAATTGGGTCTGCCGCGGCACTCTACGGCATTTTCCACATCGGAGACCGCATTTCGCGCGTTGTCGTGCCGAAAGGCGGCGAACAGATCGATGAAATCTACAAACTGAAGCGCATCTGCCCGCGCAAAGAATTGATGGCGCGCCTGGGATTGGTCATTGGCCCTGCCGAGGAGTTTTTCTGGCGGGGTTTTTTGCAGGACGGGCTGATGGAGCGCTTTGGACGTTTCTGGGGAACGCTGATGGGTGTGGCGGCTTATGGCGGTGTACACATTGCCAGCGGCAACTTCACGCTGGTCGGCGCGGCGACAGTGGCGGGCGCATTCTGGAGTGGGCTGTACGGGTTGGGCATGCCGCTTGGCGCATTGATTGTCAGCCACATTCTCTGGGACAACCTGATATTCCTGATCGCTCCTACGACAAAACTGAAGGAAGAGATACCTGTGTGACGACGAAGCTGGAAGTGGAGGCCGCACCGGGAAAGGAAACCATGCACAAGATCCGCTTGTGAACGCTTGACGATTAAGATCATAGGCCATTCTGCCTATTCATCGCCCCGCCATCCTGCGCTCATGCAGAGGCGGGTTTTTGCTTATGATTGTCAAACTCCATTTATTGCAGGCGCATTCATGACGACAGACACAGTAACCCCGCTGGCTCCCTCTCAAAGTGAACGACTGAAAATATTCTTGCATGCGCTCCTGTTCGTCGCAGGGTTCTCGTTTGTTTTTATTGTCGGCTGGGGCGGTTCGGTAACGGTTCTTGGTCAATTATTCGGCGAATACAAATACGCGCTTGGGCGCATTGGGGGTGTGATTGTGGTCATGTTTGGTCTTGCAACGGCGGACAAAAACGCCAAAATCGTACTCTACTGCCGTAGCGGGCGCATGAGCACCATTGCCTCGGAAACATTGGTAAGGCTGGGCTATACCAACGTTTATAACCTGGCAGGCGAGATTGTGGTCGCTATTCATCCTTCGACGTGGCGCTTGCCACCTTTGTCTTCTGCTCTGTGCCAAACCCGGTGCTTGGTCTGGCGGAGATGAAACGGGTCGTTAAACCTGGCGGGAAGGTGTTGCTGCTCGAGCATGTGCGCTCGTCCCATCCCGTGCTGGGGAGGCTCATGGACTGGCTCAACTCGCTGGTCGTGTTCCTGGTGGGCGACAACATCAACCGCCGCACGGTAGAGAACGTCCGCAAGGCTGGGTTGGAGATCGAGCAAGTTGAAAATTTGGGTGTAGGTGGAATTTTCAAAATGATCGTAACCCGTGTTGGCAAGGAGGACTCGTGAAACCCAAACCGCTGTTGCTGATTCTTCTGGGCGGTTTTCTGGTATTGGCATGTGGAGTTTACTGGCCGGTGGGTATATTTCCTCGTGATAGGGGGCCACTTCCAAATGGATGGGGCAACGCCTATGCTTCCAACGGTGAGCGGATTTACTTCATAGGGACGAATGATAAGGGTGAATACATCCCCTACAGCGGCGGCCCAAGATTTGGCGGAATGATGGGCGGACGGTTGGCCTGCGTCTCCTGTCACGGCGTGGATGGGCGCGGCGTCCCTCACATGATGCACATGCAATGGATGGATGCGCCGGACATCCGCTATATCGCGCTGGCGAACGAAGCAGAGGAACATGGCAGCGATGCTCATAGCGAGGAATACGATCTGGAGACCTTCCGTAAGGCAGTCGTCCTCGGCCAGCATCCTGACGGCGATCTGCTCAGCCGGGATATGCCCCGCTGGCAACTCAGCGATGACGATCTGGCTGACTTGTTCGAATACCTGAAATCCTTGCCCTAGCATTCGGGCTGACCTATCCTATTTTGCTGGATCGGTTGGGAAAGACGGGCGCGTTGTACCAGGAGTTAAGTCTATGGTTAAAGACCCCGTATGCGGCATGACGGTCAATCCGCCAGGCCATTTTGCCTATCTCTTCATACGCCGCTTTGCGCTTCTCTCTCGTATGCAACAGGTGCATAATCCGATCAAAATGAGCAACTATGGCAACCACAGTT
>JBDRTP010000125.1:0-6932 GCA_043823965.1 Chloroflexota bacterium | reverse complement strand
GAGCACCCTGAGTGGATCACGCCCGATTCGCCCAGTCAACGCGTCGGAGCATTGCCCTCTGAGAAATTCGAAAAAGTCCGCCATCCCGCGCCGATCTTGTCGCTGGCGAACGCCTTCGGAGCAGAGGAGGCGCGCGCCTGGTACGAGCGAATCAGTAAAATAGATGACCGCGTCGAAAAGGCGAAGTTTGTCGTCGAACCCAAGATTGACGGGCTGAGTGTGGTTCTGCATTACCGCGCTGGCGTCTTCGTGCAGGGTGCGACGCGCGGGGATGGCGAAATTGGCGAGGATATCACGGCCAACCTGCGCACAATTCGGGCGATACCCTTACGTATCCCGGTCGAAAGTAACAAGAAACCGGCAACGAGCGATGCGTTGAAGGATTTGCCGCTCTTTGGCAGCACGCGACAATTGGCTACCGCCAATCAACAATCATCAATTGCACAGCCGCCTGCTTATCTTGTGGTCAGAGGGGAAGCATTTCTTACCGTCGAAGATTTCGAGGAACTGAACAAACGCCTGGAAGAGAACGGCGAAAAAACCTACCTGAATCCGCGCAACACCGCCGCCGGTTCCTTGCGCCAACTTGACCCAGCCATCACCGCCTCCCGGCCTCTCACACTCCTCGTCTACCAGCTCATTGCCTGGGAAGACTCTCCTCCCCAACCCTCCAACCCTCCAACCACCCAACTACCCAACTACCCAACCACCCAACTACCCAACTACCCAACCACCCAACTTCCCAACCACCCAACCACCCAACCGCCCAACCCCCCAACTTCTCGACCAACCTCGCAATGGGAATTGCTGGAAACCCTGCAATCCCTCGGTTTCCCGATTACCAACGCCGCCCGCCGCTTCGACGATATCCAGTCCGCCATAGCCTACACCGAGACCTGGGCCTCACGCCGCGACGAGTTGCCCTACGAGACGGATGGCATGGTGATCAAGATTGACGATCTGCGCCTGGCGGACGAATTAGGCTTCGTGGGCAAAGATCCGCGCGGGGCGATCGCCTTCAAATTCCCGGCGCGCGAGGTGACGACCCGATTGCAGGAGATCCGTGTCAACGTCGGGCGGACGGGTGTGCTGACCCCCTACGCGGTGTTGGAGCCGGTCGAGATCGGCGGGGCGATCGTCGAGCGCGCCACGCTGCACAACTTCGATTACATCGCCGAGAAGGATATCCGCCCCGGCGACCGGGTGCTGGTCAAGCGCGCCGGCGAGGTCATACCCTACATCATCGGTCCTGTAGTGGACTTGCGCACCGGCATGGAAAAACCCTACACGCCGCCTGCCACCTGTCCCGACTGCGGACAGCCGGTGGAACACTTCGAGGGCGAGGTGGCCTGGTATTGTGTCAACGCGGCCTGCCCGGCCCAGTTGGTGCGCAACGTGGAGCACTTCGTCTCGAAGGGGGCGATGGATATTACTGGCCTGGGCATCAGGATCGTCGAGCAATTGATCGCCACAGGCCTGGTCAAGGACGTAGCCGACTTGTACATGCTGAAGAAAAACGATGTGCTGAGAATGGAAGGCTTCGCCGATAAAAAAACTGACAACCTGCTGAGGGGAATCAGCGAATCAGCGCATCAGCCGCTGAATCGCTTGATTACCGCACTAGGTATTCGTGGCGTGGGCGAAGTGGTGGCTGCTGAGCTGAGCCGCGCTTTCCCTTCGCTGGATTTGCTGGCAAAGGCTTCGGCTGATGACTTACAGAGGATTGAAGGAATCGGCCCAAATATTGCTGAGGCAATTGTGGATTGGTTCAGCCGCGAGCGCAATCAATCTGTGCTAAGGAAGTTACAGGCAGCGGGTGTTTGGCCTATTGGGGCAGGGGAGCAGGCGAGCAGGGGCGAAAGAGCGTTGGCCGGAATGACGTTCGTCGTCACTGGCACGCTTGCGGGATTTTCGCGCGACGAAGTCAAAGCCTACATCGAAACCCACGCCGGCAAGCTGACGGATAGCGTCAGCAAGAACACCAGCTATCTCGTGTTGGGTGAGAATCCGGGGTCGAAGTTGGAGAAGGCGAAGGCGTTGGGGGTTAAAGTAATTGGAGAAGATGAATTGAGGAAGCTGGTGAGCTGTAAACAGTAGTTATGGAATAATCTGGATAAGCACCCAATATATGCCGGCTGCGACCAGGGCTGTAGCCGGGATGGTCAGCAGCCAGGCCATGGCAATCTCCTGCGCCACTCCCCAGCGCACCTTATTCACCCTTTCGGCTGCGCCAACGCCCATGATGGCTGAGCTGGCAACCTGGGTGGTGCTTACCGGACCTCCGACCAGAGAAGCGCTAATGATAACGACTGCCGAGGCCAATTGGGAAGCGAACCCATCCACCGGCCGGATTTTATAGAACTTGCCTCCCAGCGTGCGGATCAACTTCCATCCGCCCACGGCAGTGCCTAAAGCGATCATCGCCGCGCAGAGGACAATGACCCACAGCGGGACGGCAAAAACCTTCAAATATCCTCCGGTGACCAGCGCCAGGGTGATGATCCCCATTGTCTTCTGCGCATCGTTGGTACCGTGACTGAGTGCCAGCGCGATGGCAGTAAAGATCTGGCCGCGTTTAAAAAAAGCGTTGACGCGCGGCGTGGCGTTCCAGCATAATAAAAATATGATCTTGAGCAGGATGTATCCGAAAATAAAACCGATGATTGGAGAAGCGAACAAGGCGATCAAAATTTTCTCCATTCCGTTCAATTGGATGGCCTGCCATCCTGCCCCGATGACAACCGCGCCGACGAAACCGCCGATCAGCGCATGGGATGAACTGCTCGGAAATCCCAGATACCAGGTCAATAGATTCCATAAGATGGCGCTGACCAGCGCAGCCAGCAGCACTTGTGTATTGATTGTCTCAGCTACGACAATTTCATGACCGATGGTTTCCGCCACAGCTACACCGAAGATAAACGGGCCAAAAAAGTTTGCCAGAGCGGTCATCCCCAAGGCGGCCCGCGGCGAAAGCGCCCGCGATGAAATCATCGTGGCGACCACGTTGCTGGAATCGTGAATGCCGTTCAGAAAATCAAAGATCAGGGCCAATACAATCACGGCAATGAGGAGTGGTGTCATCGATGCTATCTCCATCTTTTATGCAATCTTGACCACAATATCGGCAATCACATTGGCAGCCTCGTCGCCACGGTCGGCGGCATTGCTCAGGTGGCGGTATACCTCGCGCAGCTTTAGCATCTTGACCACGTGCTTGATGTCCTCTGCGCCACTGAAAAGATCGGCCAGGGCTTCGCGGTAAACATCTTCCACCCGGTTCTCGAGGGCTTTGGCGCGCTGGGCGTGGTCATTGGCAACACCCGGGTGTTCCTCCAGGCGATTGACCGCCATCAAAAGTTCGTAAGCTGCGTCTCTGAGCAGGGAGGCCATCCGCTGCATGTAAGGGGTCGGCTCTACTTTCAAGATTTCCATTTCACTGACAGTGGTATAGGCATAGTCCACTACATCGTCAATCGTCCGGGAAAGCGCAAAGATATCCTCCCGGTCGAAGGGGGTAATGAAAGTCCTATTTAATTCGTCAATCAAGATCCGCCGGGCTTCATCGGCTTCTTTTTCTTTGGAAACAAGCAGCGCCGAGTCAGCCGGGTCATGGGAGGCTAAATAGGCTTTCAGGGCCTCCATGCCATCCAGGGTCAGTGTGGCCTGTTCCTTGATAAGTTTGATAAAAACGTTCGGGCGTTTACTAAAAAGACGGCGCATGGCTAAAACTCCTTTTGTCCCCTATTTTATCGCAATTTATGACGACTCTCAGGATAGAAAGGTGATTTTTGTCATTCTCCTGCACGTCTTGTCAATGTATAATTAGGACAGCCATAAAAATTGTACCATTTTCTATAAGGGAAGCCATAACATGAGCGAAAGTGAAGAGATGTACCTGGTGAGCATCTCCAGGGCAAATGAAAAAATGGACGGCCCCGTGCCACTGACCCGCCTGGCGAGCGAACTGGATGTTCAACCGGTGTCGGTCAACCAGATGGTCAAAAAACTCGAGGAAGCAGGCAAGGTCATTTATATGCCCTATAAAGGCGTCAGCCTTTCAGCGGAAGGGAAAAAGCAGGCATTGCACATTTTGAGACATCGCCGTTTGTGGGAGGTATTTCTGGTCGAGAAATTGCATTTCACGCCCCAAGAAGCCGACGCCGTCGCGTGTAAACTGGAGCATGTTGTCCCCGACGATGCAATGGAACGCCTGGCGGAAATGCTCTGCCACCCCAGCCTGTCACCCGCAGGCGCGCCGATCCCGCCGGTGGATAGCGACGCGGCGTTTGTACTCGCCTCGAAACCGTTGTCAAGCCTGGGGTTGAACGAGACGGGTGTCATCACCCAGATTCGGGGCGATGCAGCCCTGCGCGCTTTCCTGGAAGCAGAGAAAATTTCAAGCGGTGTGCAGGTCAGGCTGATGGGCATGGGCAGAGATGCCGTGCTGATCCAGGATGAAAATGACATCCGCCTGCACCTTGCGCGTCCAATTGCCGACCTCATTTGGGTTCGACCGATCCAACAAAAAATAGGAGAATAAAAAATGCTGGCTAGTTTCTTACTTTCACTTCGCGAGGGACTTGAGGCGGCCCTGATCGTGGGGATTGTGCTGGGCGCGCTGCGCCAAATCCGCCGCCCGGAGTTGTCCCGTTCGGTGTGGACGGGGGTTGGGGCGGCTGTGGCGGCCAGCCTGACGGGAGGCATTTTGCTCACCGCCTTGGGCTTGAGCCTGGAAGAAGAGGCGGAAGCCATCTTTGAAGGGATCACCATGTTCCTGGCGGCGGGAGTGCTGACCTGGGTGATTTTCTGGATGAACCGCCAGTCGCGCAGAATGAAATCGAATCTGGAAGCGGGGGTGCGCCAGGCGGCAACGGGCACGGGTAAGAACGGTCTGTTTGCACTGGCATTCCTGGCGGTTCTGCGGGAAGGTATTGAACTGGCGCTGTTTTTGACCGCCGCTACGTTTGCATCCGACGCGGTCCAGACCATCTCAGGCGGGCTGCTGGGACTTGGCACAGCGGTTTTGCTCGGCTGGTCACTGTTTGCCAGCAGCGTACGGCTCGACCTGCGCCGCTTTTTCCAGGTGACCGGCGCGCTGCTCGTCCTGTTTGCAGCCGGACTGGTGGCGCATGGCGTACACGAGTTCAACGAAATTGCCTGGATCCCGGAAGTGATTGCGCACGTTTGGGACATCAACCCAATCCTGAATGAAAAAACTACACTGGGGCAGATTTTGGGCGCGCTGTTTGGCTACAACGGCAACCCTTCGCTGACTGAAGTGATTGCCTACATCGCTTATCTTGTGGCGATTTTACTCGGACTGCGTAAGGCGCAGAAAAAGAAGACGGTGCAAGCATTGTCCTGACCCGGACAAGTCGGAACCGAAAAAGGATTATCCGCTATAATCTATGCCATGATCCTTGTCACCGGCGGAACCGGCTTTATCGGCCGCGCTTTAGTGCGCCATCTTGCACAGGCCGGGCATCAAGTGCGCACCCTGCTGCGCCCCTCGCCGCGCACGCCCAACCTGCCATTGGGTGTGTCAGTGGAAGTGGCTGTCACCAGCCTGAGCGACGAGCGTGGGCTGCGCGCGGCCATGCACGGTGTGGACGTGGTCTATCACATGGCGGGGGGCGAGGCGCAGGGCGGGCGCGCCAATTTGATGGCCGTGGATATCGAAGGCACGCGCAATCTGGTCCGGGCGGCTGCCGATGCCAGGATCCAACGCTTGTTCTACCTCAGTCACCTGGACGCCGACCGCGCTTCGGGCTTCCCGGTGCTTAAAGCCAAAGGTGTTGCCGAGGAAACCATCCGCCAGAGTGGCCTGCCGCACACCATCCTGCGCGCCTCGATCCTCTATGGGCCACAAGATACCTTTACGACCGGCATGGCCATGCTCTTGACCATCGCCCCGGGTTCCCTGCCTCTGCCAGGGCATGGCAAAGGCCTGCTCCAGCCACTCTGGGTCGAAGACATGGTCACCTGTTTGATCTGGGCACTCGACGAAACCGCGACGATCAATCAAACCTATGAAGTCGGCGGCAGCGAGTATTTCAGCCTGAGCCAGATCGCCGAGATCATTATGGGTGTGATCAAGAAGCGCCGCGCTTTAACCTCCTGGCCGATCCCTTATTTGCGTGCCCTGACTGTCATCCTTGAAACGACCTTCCCGCATTTTCCATCTTCGGTCTTCTGGCTGGATTACCTGGCAGTCAACCGCACCTGTGCGCTGGATACCATCCCGCGCGTCTTTGGATTGATGCCGGCGCGCTTCGCCACCCACATTGACTACCTGCGCGGCGTCAACTGGCATCGTGAATTACTTCGCTCGCTCTTCACCCGCCATGCCTGAGTGGATCATTCGCCTGATAGAAACCCCTGAGGAGATGGAGGCCGTCCAGGACCTCCATCGCCTGGTCTGGCCTGGTTCTGAGACGGAGGTCATCCCTGCCCACGCCCTGCTGGCCGTGGTGCACAATGGCGGATTGCTGTTCGGCGCCTTCGTCTGCGCAGCACCCTTCGATGAACTCAGGGCAGCGCCTACTCGGCACGAAAAATTGATCGGCGCTGCCTGGGGCTTCCCCGGCTTCTACTCCACGCCGGATGGTCCACGTCTCAAGCATTGTTCGCACATCCTGGGCGTCCACCCTGAGTGGCGTGATTCCGGCCTCGGCTTTGCGCTCAAACGCGCTCAGTGGCAAATGGTGCGCCACCAGGGTCTCGATCTCATCACCTGGACCTACGATCCCCTGCTCAGCCGCAACGCCCATCTCAACATCGCCAAACTCGGCGCGGTTTGCAACACTTATCGTCGCTCCGAATACGGGGATATGAGCGATGGTCTGAACGCTGGTCTGCCCTCGGATCGCTTCCAGGTGGATTGGTGGCTGAACACGCGGCGGGTGGAACGCAGACTCAGCCGCCGCCAG
>JBDRTP010000124.1:0-2234 GCA_043823965.1 Chloroflexota bacterium | reverse complement strand
GGAGGCGGTCGGAAGCGTGCGCCGGAACGGACGACCTTTTGGCCTGATCCTGCACACGAACCGTTTCTCCGCCCATAGCAAAGGCGACGACACGCGCAGCGCGGCGGAGATTGCCCGGATCAAAGAGAAAGACCCCCTGCTGATTCACGGCTCGCGCCTGTCCGACACCGAGCGCGCCCGCGCCGAATCCGAAGTTGCCGCAATCATCGAAGATGCTTTTCTGCGCGCCTCGGCTGACCCATTCCCCGTTCTTTCTGTCGAACGTCAAACGTTGCAAGTCGGACGTTCGACTTTGGACGTTCGACTTTGGACGTTTGACGCTATGACCTCCGTTCTCGAATGCCTGAATTCCGCCCTCCACCACGCGATGGAGTCCGACGAACGCGTTTACGTTCTGGGCGAAGACATCCTGGATCCCTACGGCGGCGCGTTCAAAGTCACGCGCGGCCTGAGCGCCAAATTCCCCGAGCGCGTGCTGACCACACCCATCTCCGAGGCAGCCATCCTTGGTGTGGCCTCCGGCATGGCCTTGCGCGGCCTGCGCCCGGTGGTCGAGATCATGTTTGGCGATTTCGTGACCCTGGCCGCCGACCAGATCGTCAATCATGCCGCCAAATTCCGCTGGATGTACAACGACCAGGTGCGCGTGCCGATTGTCATTCGCACTCCGATGGGCGGGCGACGTGGCTACGGGCCAACTCACAGCCAATCGCTCGAAAAGATGTTCCTGGGTGTGCCGGGGCTGCGCGTCGTTGCGCCCAATGCCCTCGGCGATCCCGGCCAATTGTTGGCAAACGCCATCGCGGATGACGATCCGGTATTGTTCATCGAGCACAAATTGCTTTATACCCGTCAGTTGCTCGAACCCGCCAAAGGCGACCTCATCGATATGCAAGTTGAAACCATCGGTCAACCTTATCCGTGTTTCGTGTTGCGTGTTCCGTCTGGTACGTCACAGTTGACCATTGCCACCTACGGCTACAATTTCGAACTTGTCCGTCAGGCTGCGCTGGAATTATTGATGGAACGCGAAATCTTTTGCGAAATTGTGCTCTTCTCCCAACTCAGCCCGTTCGATATTGCTCCCCTGCTCGATTCTCTGCACCGCACCCGCCGCCTGCTGACCGTCGAAGAAGGCGGCCTGACCCTCGGTTGGGGCGCGGAAATCCTGGCGCGGCTGGCTGAATCTGGCGTTCACGCCAACATGCGTCGCGTTGCCGCCCTCGATTTGCCGATTGCCAATTCCAAGCCGCTGGAAGATGCGATTTTGCCGTCGGTGGAGATGATTGTCAATGCAGCGCTTGCATTGCATGGAACGTAAAACGTCAAAGGTCAAAGGTCAAAGGTCAAACGTAAAACGTGGAATATTTGACGTTCGACATTCGATATTAGACATTAGACATTAGACATTAGACATTAGACCTTCAACTTTCAACCGTCATGATCAAATCCGAAGTTCTCGTCCCTCTTTTAAACGCCAACGAGCCCGAAGCGCGGCTGGTCGGCATCCATGTCAAAGACGGCCAGGCTGTCGAAAAGGGCACGCTCCTGTTCACGCTTGAAACCACCAAAGCCGCCTCGGAAATCGAGTCGCCGGAGGCGGGTTTCGTCCGCATACTGGCGAAGGATGACGACACGCTGGCTGTCGGGGATGTTCTGGCTTACGTAACCGACGCCGTTGACGAGCCGCTGCCTCAGGCTTCCGAAATTCATCCTTCATCCTTCATCCCTCATCCTTCCGAACTGCGCATCACCAAACCGGCGCGGGCGTTGGCGGAAAGTCTCGGCATAGATTTTTCATCTCTACCTGCCAATGGATTAGTGACGGAAGCAATTGTTCGCCAGTTTGCAGCCCCTGCTTCCCTTCCCGATTTACCGATTTCCCAATCCACCCATCCCCAATTACTGATTTACGGCGGCGGCGGACACGCCATAGCCGTGATGGAAATGGCGCAGGCGCTGGGCGCTTTCCACGTTGCCGGTATCATTGACGACAAAATTCCCGCCGGAACGGAAGTGCTGGGCATCCCCGTGCTGGGCACGCGGGCGGTTTTGCCGCAAGTCGTGGCGCAGGGTGTGAGGCTGGCCGCCAACGGCGTGGGCGGGATCATTGACATCAATATTCGCGTGCAAGTTTTCGAATTATTGGAGCATTTCGGTTTTGATTTTCCGTCTTTGCTGCACCCGCGTGCCACGCTCGAACCGAGCGCGGAAGTGGGGGAGGGCGTGCAGGT
>JBDRTP010000123.1:0-3425 GCA_043823965.1 Chloroflexota bacterium | reverse complement strand
CCGCCGTATTACACCGCCTGCCCCAATCCTTTTCTGGCTGAGATCATTCAACAATGGCAGAAAGAGAAAAGAGAGCAGAGAATAGAGAATAGTAAACAGGACGATGGGACTACTCTCTACTCTCCAATCTCTACTCACTATCACCGAGAACCCTTCGCCACGGACGTTTCGGAGGGCAAAAATGACCCGATCTACAACGCGCATTCGTACCATACTAAAGTGCCGCACAAAGCCATTATGCGCTACATTCTGCACTATACCGACCCAGGGGACATTGTCTTTGACGGCTTCTGCGGCACAGGCATGACCGGCGTGGCCGCCCAATTGTGTGGGGACCGAAAAACCGTCGAGAGCCTGGGCTACCGCGTGGACAAAGCAGGCAACATCTACGCAGGCTCCCCTCTCCCCTCGGGAGAGGGGCGGGGGGGTGAGGTCAATAAGCCCATCTCCAAACTCGGCGCGCGCAAAGCCGTGCTGGTAGACCTTTCCCCCGCCGCCACCTTTATTGCTTATAACTACAATACGCCTGTTGATGTTGCCGATTTTGGACCCGAAGCCAAACGCATTTTGGATGAAGTGGAAGAAGAGTGTGGTTGGTTGTATGAGACCTGGCACCCGCACTGCGAATATCCACAAAAAATCAAAGCCAAAATCAATTACACCGTTTGGAGTGAAGTGTTTACCTGTCCGCATTGCGGCGTGGAATTGGTGTATTACGATATTGCCGTCAACAAGGAAACCTTTGAAGTCATTGACGAGTACGATTGCCCTGGTTGTGAGGCACATTTGCTCAAAAAGAATCTTGACCGTTCCTGGGTATCCTATTACGACGAAGCTTTGCGCCAACCGCATAAACTCGTGCGCTATGCCCCGGTTTTGATTAGCTATCAGGTGGGCAATAAACGCTACGAAAAGAAGCCCGACGCTGATGATTTGAAATTGATTGAAAAAATCCAATCAGCCCCCATTCCAGATTGGTACCCAGTCTATGAAATGCTCGAGGGCGAGCGTAAAGGCAAAGACGGTTACCATTTGAAAGGGATTACGCACCTGCATCATTTTTATTTTCGCAGAGCGTTGATGGCATATGCAAGATTATGGCAAAAAGTAAAACCTGGTGCTTCAATAAATTCCCCCGCTTTTCTGGAATTTTTTGTACAAGGAAGTTGCTTGGGTTTTACAAAGATGAATCGGTATCAATCAATTCAGTTTGGACGAGTTGGTGGTTCTCAAGTTAATCGCTATTTTTCAGGAACATTATTTGTTGGTTCATTGATTTCTGAAGTTTCGCCCGCTTATTCAATGACACATAAACTTGGGCGGTTAATCAAATTGGAAATGCCGGGAAAATATGGCGGGGCAGTAATTTCCTGCCAATCAACCACAAAGATATCGATTATTCCCGACAATTCCTTCGATTACGTCTTTGTAGACCCGCCCTTTGGCAATAATCTGCATTACTCCGAACTCAACTTTTTCTGGGAAGCCTGGTTAGGCATACTGACTGAGCGCAATCCCGAAGCCGTGATGGACAAAGGCCGTCAGCGCACACTCAGAGATTATCAAGAATTAATGGTTCAGGCTTTTCAGGAAATTTACCGGGTGCTAAAACCCGGGCACTGGCAAACAGTCGAGTTTCACAATTCTCAAAACCGAGTTTGGAATGCCATTCAAGAAGCCATGCAACGCGCAGGTTTTGTGGTTGCCGATGTGAGAACACTTGATAAACAGCAAGAAACGTATAAGCAATCCATTCAGCAATTGGTCAAACAAGACCTCGTCATCTCTTCTTACAAACCCAATGACAGCCTCGAAGAACGCTTCCGTCTCGAAGCAGGCACAAGCGATGGCGCGTGGGATTTCGTTCGTTACCATCTCACGCAACTGCCGCGCGTGGTGGAGAAGAACGGCGAAATCGAAGTGGTTGCCGAGCGCCAGGCTTTCCTGCTCTTCGACCGCATGGTGGCATTCCATATCCAGCGCGGGGCGAGCGTCCCACTTTCGGCGGGCGAGTTCTACGCAGGCTTGAAGCAAAAGTTTGTCGAACGCGATGGCATGTACTTCCTGCCGATGCAGGTCGCAGAATACGATGCCGCCCGCCTGCGATTAGGGCGCGTGGCACAACTCACCTTCTTCGTCAGTGATGAGAAAACTGCTATCCAGTGGTTACGCCAACAACTCGCCCCCACATTGGGCGGCGAGCCGAAAACTTTCGCCGATCTTCAACCCCAATTTATGCGTGCAGGCAACAAGGCCAAACACGAACAAATGCCTGAATTGGGCTTGATCCTCGAGCAAAACTTTCTGGAAGATGCGCAAGGCCAGTGGTGCGCGCCTGATCCCAGCAAGGCCACCGATCTCGAACGTCTGCGCCACAAAGCCCTACTGCGCGAATTCAACGAGTATGTCCAAGCCACGGGGCGTCTGCGCCAATTCCGCACCGAGGCGGTCCGCGCGGGCTTTGCCGAAGCCTATAAGAACCGCGAGTATGCTGTCATTTTGCAAGTCGCCGCGCGTTTGCCTGAGACGGTCTTGCACGAGGACCCTGATTTGCTGATGTATTTCGATACGGCGACGTTGCGCACCGCCAAACTCACTGAACACTGATTACTGAACACTGGACACTGAACACTGATTACTGGACACTGAACACTGAACTCCATGCTCGATCAACTGCTCCATCTCTTCCCACCCAACACACATCCGCTCATCCTGGTCAACGACCCGGATGGCTTGCTGGCTGACGAACCCACGCTTGCCGCGCTCATTCAGCGCGGTTTTACCATTATTCAAGAAACCGACCCTGTGGTATTACGCCAGCGCGTCGAACAGGTCAAGCCATTCAGCCCCTCTCAGCCAGTTTTGGTCATCACGGAGGGCGCGCTCGAAGCCCTGCCCTATGATCTCTGGCAGCAAGGCCGGCCCGTCTCGCTTGCCTTGCACACCTTCTTTCCCAATCTCGCTTATCCCATCCTTCGTAGGTTATCGCCGATTCAACGCGCCCAACTTAATCAAGTCAGCCAACCCAAGGAACGCCTGGGAGAACGCGGCACGCTTGAATTTCTGCTTGAAAATGTATTTGGGCTGCAAGTCACATCGCTAAACCAACCTGCTTATTTTGTCCTGTGGCTGGATGAACATCACGGACACCTTGCCCCGCTTCCGCAATCGCTGACGCAATTTGTTCTTGAGCACCTCAGCAATATCCCCGCTTACAGTGACTGGCCTTTATCCCAAATCCTGTTGGATCGTCAGGCATTTCAAAACTTCATGCAAGGCCAATGGCATACGTTTTTGAGTCGCCGCACAGGTTTATCTATTGGCGAAGGGCACGCAGATTATGTCTTGGATTTTGAGAACGAGCAAAAACTTCAAGATGCATTGCCGCGTCTCATGCGCAGCGGAAGCCTGTTTCCCGTGCAGGT
>JBDRTP010000122.1:0-6115 GCA_043823965.1 Chloroflexota bacterium | reverse complement strand
ACCTGCACTCCCTGGCACTTGCCGAGTAGGCCTTCGGCACGCCACATCGTCCCGATGTCCTTCGGGAGGGCAAGTGTGCATACAGGTGCAAGTGTCGCGAATGCGAACTGGGGATGGGCGCGGGGATGGCAAAAACAACCTTGATTACTGCCCGTCTTGACCCTGAATTGAAGCGGGCTACCGAAAACATCTTGAAGCAGTTGGGACTGACCCACACCCAGGCAATTACGATGTTCTACCGTCAAATCAACATGCGGCGCGGCTTGCCGTTCGAAGTCAACATCCCCAATGCCGAAACTCAGCAGGCGATTGCCGATGCGGTCAACCGTCAGAATACCAAGTCCTTTGAAACGGTGGACGAAGCCTTTAAGGAATTGGGGATTTAAGACATGCGGCGCGTCATTCTTAGCCCCCGATTGGTTGTTGATTTACCGTCTCGCAGGCCAGAACGAACTTGACATCTATCATTCCATGCTATAATGATGGCAGAAATTCCGAAATTCCGCCACTCGGAGGTGTGATATGGTTACCAATATCCAGGTGCGCAGTAAAGGGACATTCACGCTCCCGTCAGAATTGCGCCGCAAGTACGGGGTCAATGAGGGCGATTTTTTCACTATCGTTGATCTCGGCGATGGCAATTTTCTGTTCACGCCCAAAGTCGCCCAGGCAAAACAACTATCCGACCGCATCGCCAAATCGCTGGAAGAAGACGGCGTTACGCTCGATGATTTATTGACCGCCCTGGACGAGGAACGAGAACGTTTCTACCAAGAGCACTATGTCAAAAGCTAACCTGTTTTTTGACAGCAGTGCTGTAGTGGCGGGCGCCATCTCCACATCCGGCGCCGCCAATGCCCTTTTCATGCTTGCTGTGGCAGGAGAAATCAGCATCACTATTAGCGAACAAGTCATCATCGAAAGCGAACGCGCCCTCGCCCAGAAATCCCCCCGCTCCTTGCCCAACTATCGCGAATTACTGCGAATGGCAAAGCCAAAGATTGTCCGCGTTCCTTCGCCGGAAGAAGTTGCCAATTACCAATCCATGATAGCCCACCAAACAGATGCCCCAATCCTGGCAGCCGCGGTCAAAGCAGGTGTGGATTATCTGGTCACACTCAATCGCAAGCACTTCCTCGAAGACCCAAAGGTCGCGGAACGTTCAGGTCTACGCATTGGCACACCTGGCGACGCGCTGGTGTGGTTGAGAGAGCAACTCTGACTGGTACTGCTATAGTATAGTATTACCGCTCAACATTTGCCTTGATCGCGCAAATCTTTTCACCGCAGAGCACGCGGAGAGCGCAGAGTTTTTCCTGTGTTTTCTCCGCGAACTCTGCGGTCTCTGCGGTAAATACTTTGGTTGCGGCTGGAAGTCGCGCTATGCCAATCGCAAATCGCAAATCAACAATCCCCACTCCCTTCACCTTCTCCCAATCCTCCCTGCAGGACTACGCCGACTGCCCGCGCCGCTTCCAACTGCGCTACATCGAGGGACTGGCCTGGCCGGCTGTCGAGACCGAGCCGGCTTTGGAAAATGAACGCCATCAGCAGGAAGGCTTGTTCTTCCACCGGCTGGTCCAGCAGCACCTGATCGGACTGCCTGTGGAAAAATTGGGGCTGATGGCAAATTCGCCCAACCTGAGCCAGTGGTGGCAGAATTTCGTATACTTTCGAGGTCTTAAAGACTTCGGAAACCTGTACCCCGAAATGACCCTCTCCGCACCGCTTGGCGAGCATCGCGTGATGGCTAAGTATGACCTGATCGCCGCGACGCCAGGTGAAAAAGTGGTTATCTTTGACTGGAAGACATACCAAAAACGACCAAAAGACGAATGGATGGCCGCCCGCCTGCAAACCCGCGTCTACCGTGCTCTACTCGTCCGGGCTGGAGTACATTTGAACTGCGGACAAGCCTTCCAGCCGGAGCAAGTCGAAATGATTTACTGGTATGCGAACTATCCGCAAGAACCGTCCCGTTTCCCTTATACCGCCACCCAATATAAGCGTGACTGGGATGCACTGACCAGGCTGGTCGCCGAGATCCTCGCGCGGCGTGATTTTCCCCTCACCGGCGACGAGAAGAAGTGCGCCTACTGTCCTTATCGCTCATATTGCAATCGCGGCGTAGAAGCAGGAACGATGGACGGGATGGCAGAAACCGAACTGATGGCTCTCGATGTAAACCTCGAGCAAATCCAAGAGATTGAATTTTAATGCGCTGGATTGAACCTGCTCCTCCCCGTACCCCCGTAGGGCATTCGTTGTCACCCGCCCCCCTGCCCGACCTGCACCCGCTTGTCAGCCAGGCTTTAATTCGACGGGGACTCACCTCCGCCGAGGCCGCCCGCGCCTTTCTCTCCCCGGATCATTACAACCCGACGCCTGCCACCCAACTCCCTGGCCTTTCCGCCGCTGTTGACCGGATCCAGGCCGCCATCCGCGCCCACGCGCCGATCTGTGTATGGGGTGACTTCGACGTGGACGGCCAGACGGCCACGACCATTCTCGTCTCCACGCTGCAGGGCCTCGGTGCGGACGTGACCTATCACATCCCCGTGCGGGCAAAAGAGTCGCATGGCGTCAACATTCCCCGCCTCGCTGAAATTATCGAGCCTGGCGCGAAGCTCATCCTGACCTGCGATACGGGCATCACCGCTCATCAGGCTGTTGATTATGCTCGTTCACGCGGCGTGGATGTGGTCATCACCGATCACCACGATCTGCCGGTGAGCATGCCACAAGCGGCTGCTATTGTCAATCCAAAATTTTTACCTGTGGAACATCCCCTTGCCAGCCTGTCTGGGGCAGGTGTGGCGTATAAACTGGCGGAAGCGTTATTAGAGAGTGGAGAGTCTGGCATGGGAGACTCCCACTCATTACTCGTTACTCGTCACTCGTTACTTGATTTAGCGGCAATGGGCTTAGTGGCCGACCTCGCCATTTTGCGCGCTGACGCTCGTTATCTCGTCCAAAAGGGCCTGCATGTTTTACGTTTTACACAGCGTTTGGGCCTCAAAGTGATGATGGAAATCGCAGAACTGACGCCAGCCCATATCAGCGAAGAACACATCGGATTCACGCTCGCGCCGCGTCTCAATGCATTGGGCCGCTTGAGCGACGCCAACCCGGCTGTCGAACTGCTCACCACCCATGACCTGGCCCGCGCCCGCGTGCTGGCCACCCAACTGGAAGGGTTGAACGCCCAACGCCAACTGCTGACCCGCCAGGTCACACTGGCCGCGGAAGCGCAATTACGCGCCGACCCTGCGCTTCTCGCCCATCCGATCATCGTTCTCTCGCATCCATCCTGGCCGGGCGGTGTGATCGGCATCGCTGCCAGTCACCTGGTGGACCGCTACCATCGCCCCGTGATCCTCTTCTCGGCGCCGGCCAATGAGCCTGCCCGAGGTTCCGCCCGCTCGATTGAAGGGATCAACATTACCGACGCCATTGCTGCGCAGCGCGAGATGCTGCTCAACTACGGTGGTCACCCGATGGCTGCCGGTCTCGCGCTGGAGGCTGAAAAGCTGCCAGCCTTCCGCAAGGCGATCTCAAAAACTGTCGCAGGCATGACCGGCGAGGTGGAAATCGAGCCGACGCTTGAAATTGATGGCTGGCTCGACTTGCCGGCTCTAGACATCACCTTGTCAGAGTCCATCGAGCAGCTTGCCCCTTTTGGCCCCGGCAACGAGAAGCTCATCTTAGCTACACACAATCTAAGGCTCAAGAGCGCTGCCGAGATCGGAAGAAACAAAGAACACCTGAAGCTCACTGTCGAAGATGAGCACGGAAATGCCCAGACCGTCCTATGGTGGAATGGCGGAGGCGAAGAGCTTCCCGATCTCATCAGCCGGGCAGGCGGAAGATTCGACCTGGCCTATACCCTGCGCGCCAGCGACTGGCGCGGCGCGCGCCAGGTCACGTTAGAGTTCGTTGACCTGCGACTGATCGAAGAAAAACCGGTTGAGGTTACGAAACCAGCGATTGAAGTGATTGATTATCGCGGCGTGGAGAAACCGCTCGAAACGTTGGCACGTTTACACCCTTCGCTGCTCTCAGGGCAGGCTGTTGAAACGTTTGCCTGCACTTGCGCAGGTACAAGTGAACGTTCCAGCGTGAAAGCGATAATCTGGGCAGAAGGCGCGGACAAAAAAGAAGTCTTTGGGCGCGACCGCCTGGAATTGGAACGTGCAGACGTGTTAGCAATCTGGACGACGCCTCCCGGCCGCGACGTGCTCCGCGCTGCAATCGAGCGCGTCAAACCCCGCACCGTCTACCTGTTCGCCGTTTCCCCGACCGACCGAGTAGGTGCTGTGCGCAGCACCTACTCGGCGCATGACACACCCAAAGCCTTTCTCCGACGTCTGGCCGGGCTGGCGAAGTTTGCCATCCTCAAGAAAAGCGGGCGGACGCGCCTCTCCGAACTGGCGGCTGCCTGCGCCCAGCGTGAGATCGCCGTCCGCCTGGGGTTGGAGTGGCTGGCTGCGAATGGGAATATCGTTTTCGAAGCTGACGGGGATGATTTGCACCTGTCAATTGGAAACCAGGCCGCCAATCAATACCTGCCGAAGGCCGACCGGGGACAAGAATTGAGCCTTACCATCCAGGCTCTTTTGGCTGAGACCCGCGCCTACCGCACCTTTTTCACCCGCGCCGATAAGGATACCCTCCTGACCGATTACAATACAATCGAGGAACTCAAATGAGAAAATTGCCCGAACACGGCTCTTGTTTCGTTTGCGGATCGGATAATCCGCATAGCATTGGTATCACCTGGTATGTGGGCGAGAATGGAACGATCCTCTCTGAATTCAGCCTGACTGAAGCCCAGCAAGGGCCGCCCGGTCACGCCCACGGCGGCGCTGCGGCTGCTATCCTGGACGAAGCCATGGGCGTAGCCGTTTGGCTGGCTGGACATAACGTCGCGGTAGTCAACCTGGAGATCAACTACCGCCGCCCACTGCCTTTGGGACAGCCGCTCAAGCTGGAGGCCCGGCTCTCTGGACAGGAAGGCCGCAAGGTTTTTGCCAGCGGTGAAATTTGTTTGCAGGATGGCGAGCCAGCCGTGAGCGGACGCGGCATTTACGTCGAAGCCCCCCAACTCTTTGAGCCGGTGAGGTTCAGGGAGAAGCAGTGAGTGACGAGAAATCAAGATGGGTTTCGAGGAAATAGCACACACGGCCGATTGGGCCTTGCGCGTTTGGGCCGATGACCTGGAAGGGCTGTTCGCGGAAGCGGCGCGGGGCATGAACGCGCTATCGGGCGCGCAGCTCGCTGAAGGTCCGCAAGTGAAACGGAGCTTCGCAGCCCAGTCAGCGGACGCAGAAAGTTTACTGGTCGCCTTCCTATCTGAATTGGTGTATTATGCCGAGCAGGAGCATTTAATGTTTGAAGGTTTTCAGGTGAGCATGTTCGAAGGTTCGCAGGGTTGGACGTTGAAGGCTGAAATGTCCGGCGCTCCGTTGAAGTTATCGAATAAAGCCATCAAGGCGGTCACGTATCACAACCTGAAAATTCGCCAGACGGCGCGAGGGTATGAGGTGGAGATTGTGTTTGATGTGTAGAGAGTAGAGAGCGGAGATTAGAGAACAGTACTGCTCTCTACTCTCTACTCTCTGTTCTCCTTCCCCGGAGGAAAAATGATTGGCATCCAGAATTTAACCAAGATTTCCGACCACGAATGGGAAATCCCGCAATCTTTTCGTAAAGATATGCGCGTACCGGTGCGTATCTTTGCCACGCAAAGGCTGCTCGAGCAGGTCATGGACGACAAATCGCTGGAGCAGGCGGTCAATGCGGCAAGCCTGCCCGGTTTGGTCGGCAGGGTGGTCGTCATGCCCGACATGCACCAGGGCTACGGCTTCCCGATCGGCGGCGTGGCCGCCACCGAGTTCCCGCAGGGCGTGGTTTCGCCCGGCGCAATCGGGTACGATATAAACTGCGGCGTGCGCCTGCTGGCTTCATCCATCGAGGCCGAGGCCGCCGAGCCCCACCTGGACGCGCTTGCCACCCTGCTGAACAAGTATTGCCCATCGGGTGTTGGCGTGGAGGGCGTGGTGCGGGTCAACGTGCCGGAGCTGGAACGCGTGCTGCGCGAAGGCTCACGCTGGGC
>JBDRTP010000121.1:0-6225 GCA_043823965.1 Chloroflexota bacterium | reverse complement strand
CAAAACCCGGTGTTCTACCACCGGTACTCTACCGAAGCGTGCGTCATCAGGGAAACCGTCCAAGCACAATCAGGGCGCTGATGGGGTGCGAAGCCTTCGGGAAAGATGTATCCCTCATCCGGTAAGATAGGATGGCAATGGGCACGCGCTGCAACTGCCCTGGGCCCCCGCGGATGCTCATGTCGACGGAGATGCCGCCCGGCATCAAATTTACGTCTGTGTCGCAGGCGTTGCCAACGCCGTCGCGATCGCGGTCTTCCTGGTAGGTGTTGGTGAAGCCAGGGCAGTTGTCGCAGACATCCCCAACGCCGTCTCCATCCGCGTCAGCCCGGCGGAGGAAGTTAGGGCGCAGAGGGCAGTTGTCGCTTGCGTCCGGCACGGTGTCACCGTCGTCGTCCGCGTCGCAGGCGTCGCCGAGGCCGTCGTGGTCGGTATCGCGCTGATCGTTGGCATAACCCGGGCAGTTATCCAGAGGATCGCGCACGCCGTCCCCGTCTTCATCCTCGCAGGCGTCCCCGATGCCGTCCCCGTCGGTATCCCATTGGTCACGGTTGGTCACCAGCAAGCAGTTGTCGGTTGCGTCCGGCGCGTTGTCACCGTCACGTCTGTATCGCAGGCGTCGCCGATGCCGTCGCCGTCCGTATCCTGTTGCCCTGAATTGTCCACGAGCGGGCAGTTGTCGAGGCTGTCGGGGATGTAATCCTGGTCGTCGTCGGTATCCGTTGCGTCGTCTGTGCCATCGCAATCGGTGTCGCCGTTCCCCAATTCGACGGCGGCATAGGCATTTTGCACCTGGCAGGCGTCGAAGGACGTGAAGCCGTGTCTCCCTGCCAATGCCCAACGATCAGCGCGCGCCACGCTGGCGTTGCGGGCGTCCATCATTCGAGCGTTGCTGCCCAGTCTGATCATCGTCGCATAGAACAGTCTCCCCATCTTTGCTGGGCCGATGCCGGTGATCGTCCAGCCATTGAAAGTATCCCCAGCGGCGATCAGGTAGGCGGCCTTGTTGGAGATGCCGCTGTTTGTGTGGACGCCGCCGTTGTCACTCGTGGTGCGAAATAAGTTGCTCATGCGGTCTGGGTGAGCTGGGTTGCCATAGGCGGGGGGATTGCTCAGGTCGCGGATTGCGCCGCCGCCGAGGACGCGGCCCTCGCCGATGGTCCAGTTGCCGTCCAGCAGGGCGGCCATCACATCGGCGTAGCTCTCGTTCAGAGCGCCGGGCTGGTTGGCGTACACCAGATCGGAGGTGTATCGGATCACGCCGTGGGTGAACTCGTGCGCCAGTACGTCCTGCCCCACCCAGCCGATCTCGAGGATGACCAAGTTGCAGAACCCTACCCACCCGCCACCGCCACCGCCCGCATCCGCCCGGATGTAGACCTCGAACTGCGAATCGTCGTTGTCGTAGGAATGGCGCCCGAAGGTGTCGTGGTAGAACAGGTACACGTCGCGGGCGAACCACCAGACGGCCACCGCTTCGGGGTTGGAGTGCCATCTATCCTCTAGGCCGTCTTCATCACCGATGTGGTCGCCTGAGAAGTAGTAGCAGTCCCCCGGCCCGCCGTAGCGGGCGTCAAACTCCTCGAAGTCGTAGTCCTCCAGGCCGGCGCCGGGCTGCGCCAGCGAGTACTTGAAGAGCACCTGACCGGTGTGGGCGTCCACGAAGACCTGCCACGGGTCAGGGCCTCCGAATGTCACCCTCCAGGCCAGGTGAGGGTCGGGCGAAACATCGTCAAGCATGCTTTGGTCAAATACCATGAGCGTGGTCGTGCCGGCCACCGGCGCATCGGGCAGCCCCAGATCGGCGCGGGCGATCTCCTCTGCCTGGGGTGCAAAGAGGATCGGCGTGATATCGAGCGCCACATCACCGTTGAGCAATCCGCCCACGGTGGCGTAGACGCGATCTCCGTTCAGCGTCACGACGATCTCGCTGGCAAAGGCCTCGATGCCCTGGTAGGTCTGGTAGAAGACGACATTCGTCTCAGCCTCCCCCTCGCTAACACGGCGCACGGCGAGTTTCAAGTCTGGACTTGCGATGCGGTAGAGGTCCTGATAGGTCTCCAGGAAGGTGCGGGCGCGCCCCACAGCATCTGCGCCTTCCACACGGAAGCTGCCAGAGACAAAGCGGGGGAAGCCGTTCTGAAAGTACAGGTCAGGCGTCGTCTCAGAAGCTGCTTCCAGTTGACGCAGCGCGGCCACCTGAGGGTCAGAGACCTCTTCGGGGGCTGTAGGCGTTCTTGTGACGGCGAAGGGGAGATTGCAGGCGAGAAGGACGGTTAGCAAGGTGGCAATCGCAATCGTCAAGCCGATGTGTGAGCGGGACATATACGCACCTCCTGTGCTGTGGTGCAGTTTTTCGTCGGAATCCACGACTGGCTGGTTGAAAACGAATGCAGATGGCAGTTCAATAAAAACAAAGTGGCTTGAGTGGTAAAGGTAATCCTCGCCACTTTCATCAATTACACGGATGAAGTCATCTTGCTCTGCTTGTTCGTCGGGGATGACCTCATACACTTTCCTCGTAATCAGCGACGCTTCGTAGTCTGTATTGTCAACACAAAGAACGAAATGTTTGTTAGTGTTCATATGTTAATGCCGTGAGACAAGGGCTTTTTTCGCACGCAGCCACCCAACTACAATTGTACCAAATGGCAGCCAGTCCGTACGATAGAGTGAGAGTGATCACCCAGGAAGGGTGCCTGCCAATACTATACACGCTTTCCCGCTCGAATGCAATAAGGGGGGGTCACCATCTCCCCCGCCGCCGCAGGAGGTGAGGAGGCAAGAACGAGCAGGCTGGCCGGAAGAAGGCCGGGCACGTCGGGCGGACAGGCTGCCATCGCCCCGCCCACCCAGCGGGCACGGAAGGCGTCGTAATCCTTGAGCGGCATCCCATCCGGTGGCGGTATGAGCGCGCCGATCTGCCCGTAGGTGGCGACGCGTCTCGGCGGGATCTGGCGGACGAGTTCCCAGACTTGGTGGTTGAAAATGATGGGGTCTGGGGGAGATGTGAAAGTGGGCTTATTTATCCTACGAACCAATCTAGATTTTTGCCAATAAGCAACTCGTTTAAAGCTATATGATGCGTGTTCCTCATAGGAATCACCTTGTAATTAAGACCGTAGTTTCGCGCAAGTTTTCGCACTTCTTTGGCATCGTCATAAGTCATAAGGAAATTCCCCTTAATTTTAGATACTTCTTGAAACAATTCATCGTGGTCGAGCTGATGATATTTGTATAACCTTGCTCCGGCCTTTTTTGCAGAAGCGGTATAAGGCGGATCGATAAAGAAGGTAGTATTGGTATTGGAGGCATATTCTCGTATTACATCAATTCCATCCCCTTCTACAAAACATATTCGCTCTTTTATATGCGCAATTTCCAGAATGCGTTTATTGAGTGTTTGAGGATACCAACGAGAAAGGATACCCCTTCCATTTTCGCCATTCTTAAGCATTCCTGCGCCATCTGCCAAAATTCCACCATGTTTGATACGATTCTGTAAAATGGTTTGGAATGCCAGTTCACGAGTGTTTCTTGGTTTATCAGAAATAACAAGTTGTGCAGTTTCAGTCACCAAATTGAAATCGTTGATTCTGGCAGCAAGCCATTCTGCTCCACCTTCGTCATTGATCAGCGTGTGCCAGACAGAGGCTACCTGTTCATCTTTCTCTACTAGAATCACCTTGTCTGCAAAACCCTCAAAAGCGACTGTAAGTCCAACAATCGCGCCCCCTGCGAAAGGTTCAATGAAGTATGTTGGTTTTGGAATACTGACCAGCCATTGGCGAATACGCGAAACAAGCCAGGTTTTCCCCCCAGGATAACGGAATGGACTACGAAGATGCGTCATAAGCTTAGAGATGCTTTTTGTAAGACAATTTGTTGTACCCAATCAATATATTGGGCATAATCTATATCCCCTCCATGTGCCCAATATGCTAAGCGACAGCGTTCGAACATAATGCCTGCGCTTCTGGCAACATAATCCCATCTATTGGATTCAACACGATGGGGGATAAAAAACGATCTCACTGGCCAAGGACTAACTAACGAATCCATCCATTGCCTACAAAACCTCTCTGCTTGAAGTTCTGATAGTTTTTCATCCCAGTCTTCGCCAGCTGCGCATTGACCAAATAAGAGCGATTTGCTAGGCATCTTGTCAACGAAGTCTGCCCATGCGACAACATCAAGACCATCATCCTTTCGGTCAAGCACGGGTTGTTTTTGAAATTGTCCGCCTTCACCAATAAGTTTGCACAGTGCAGTTACCGCCTCAGAAAATCCAGACGGTAATTCTGTTCGCGGGAAGCCGAAACGCACAGATTGACCTCTGATGTAATTTTTTGCTGCTTCGCATGAAATGGACTCAAAGAGTTTAGGTGCATCTCTAGACTCTCTTAGACCGAAATACGACAGAAACAAACAGAAAGTGTAAATGGGATAATCCACCCATGACGATTTTGGCTTAATAATTCCGCCTTCAACACTAAAAGGATATGCGTGGGCGGCAGCAATTTCTCTTTGTTCAATTTCATGAAACACATCGAGTATTTTTCTTTCTACTTCTTCACTATCCGATATCTCATAATACGATGCTATTCGTAAAGCACTTTCTAAATCGCCCCCGCTAGCATCACTATCTGGAGATAAAACAGAACTTATTTCAAGCCAGTCAGCTAACTTTATTGGATTAGTTGGGTCGTTAGAAGGCAGTTCAAGCATATCAACCTTTACTCGCTCTTCTTAGATTCATCAGATAGAAGAGAACGTATCACAGTCATTTCGTCCTTAAGCGAATCTGTTAATTTCAGGATATCTTGAACCGTTTTATACAGATCATCCTCACCAGTGTAACCAGTAGTAACTGTTGCTTTGGCTTTCTGTAGTTCCACCTTAGCGCTCGTTAGGGCGTCTCTAAATCTTCTTTGGTCTCCAATCGCCACATTATGTGCCTCTGCTAATGAATATCCGCTTCGGAGTGCAGAAAGGGCTTCAGGTTTACTAATCACTTTCCTGAGAATATTTAAATCCGGATTCTGAGTCTGTACGACGGGTTTCTGACCAGTAGATTTCTTCCCATACAAATAAGTCATAAGTTCTCCTAAATTGGACAACTTAGACTTGGGGACAGGATTAGGCTTTAATGATGTATCTGGCTTAATACCTAAAAATTCCTGATATTCTTTTTGATCTGCTGCTGTGTACAGGTGAGAAAAATAAAACCGACTTCTTTCTCTGTCTTCCTTATCAAAACCAGCCTCAGCCTCAGCCTGTTCAAGTATCTTATATCCTCGATAGAGTCTGACCACAGTAGCATGTCTATCACCGATTTTTTGTGCAATTTCATCAAGTGGAACATTAAAGTTCTCACGGACTCCCGCAATATATTTGGCCTTGCTAAAACTATCCCAAGGCTTTATGCCATTGATATGACGAAAGCCAATTGCTGTCCAAAGTTGTTCGCGGTCGCTATACAGAATGGCGGGTAGTGTATTTAATGATGCGTGTCGCTCTTTTGAAATAGTGGGCAAATCAGTTGCTTTTACCTTTTCACGCAATTTTTCATCTCGTAAAAGCATTACTGCTACTAATCTCCGATTACCCTCCACTACAATGTACTTGCACTTTTTCGGATCGCTTTCTTCTGGGTCTTGAGCAATTACAAATAACGGTTCTGAACTGAAGTACCCGTTTTCCGCTATTGAAAAAGCAACCTCGTCAACCGCCATTTCTGACCACAATAATTTAACCATGTCTGTTTGGGTATCCCCGCCAACTCGCCAAGTTAATCTGGGATTCTCCATATCTAACAATAGCTGTTCTACAGGAAGGAATCTTATTTTGTCCGGATCGGGTTCAATTGCGGGCAAGGATAATTGTTGAGGTTTCATGTGGCTTCTCCTACTACCTACAAGGAACATAATTGCATCAATACTATTATAGCGTAAACAGAACCTGAAGAGTTACCACTCCCACTTCCTCATCTCCTCCATCGCCTCCCGCGCCGTCAAGTCCAGTTGCAGCGGCGTGATGGACACATACCCGGCGCGCAGCGCGCCGAAGTCGGTGCCGGGCTCGTCCACGCCGGTGGGAGCCTCGCCTCCGATCCAGTAATAAGGACGCCCGCGCGGGTCGAGACGGCGCTCCAGTGTGTCACGATAGAGGCGCAGTCCCTGGCGGGTGACCATCAATCCCTTGAGTTCATTTTCTTTCAAATAA
>JBDRTP010000120.1:0-14002 GCA_043823965.1 Chloroflexota bacterium | reverse complement strand
GCATAACGTCGGTTACCTGCTCTTGGTGGCCGGCGTTGACCTGGCTGTGCAAGCCATCAAAACCGCCATTGACACGGTGGGCTATGAGAACCTGACCGGCGAAGCCGTCCACGATGCGCTGATCGCCATGAGCCCGTTCGAAGCGCTGAACGGCGTCCTGCGGGTGGACTACTCTGGCGGCAGCCGCTCGCCGCACATGTCCCAGATCCGCATGATCCAGGGCGGACCGGACAAATTCATCGTCATCCAGGACTGGGCTGAGACCCCCGATCTGCGTCCTGCCAAATAGGTTTAGTAGACAAGTAGACAGGTAGCCAGAACGAAAGAGTCTGTTTACCTGGCTACCTGCTACTTGTCTACTTGTCTACCTGCTACCTGTCTACCTCTTCACCATGCTTCGTCTGAATAATATCGAAGTCATCTATAGCGATGTCATCCAGGTACTGCGGGGGGTATCCATGGAAGTGCCGGATGGCAAAATCGTTGCCCTGCTGGGCGCCAACGGCGCCGGCAAGACTACCACGTTGCGCGCCATCTCTGGTCTGCTTCACGCCAAAGAGGGGGAAGTGACGCGCGGCAGTATCGAATTTGACAACCGGCGCACCGAGCACCTCTCCCCTGAGGATATCGTTCAACTGGGGATCCTCCAGGTTTTGGAAGGGCGGCGACTCTTCAAGCATTTGACCGTAGAAGAGAACCTGCTCCTGGGAGGGATTGCCCGCGGCCAGGCCTCCTCGCGCTCAGCCAGCAAGCGCGACCTGGAGCAGGTTTACCAATATTTTCCCCCCCTCAAGGATTTGCGCAAGCGCGTCAGCGGTTATCTTTCCGGCGGCGAGCAGCAAATGCTGGTGATCGGTCGTGGACTGATGGCGCATCCCAGGTTGATGCTGCTCGACGAACCCTCGCTGGGACTGGCCCCGCTTCTCGTCCAGGAGATCTTTCGAGAAATAAAAAAGATCAGTGAGCAGGAGGGCACTGCCATCTTGCTGGTGGAACAAAATGCCCGTGTTGCGTTGAGCATCGCCGATTATGCCTACGTGATGGAAAATGGGCGGGTGGTGCTGGACGGCTCTTCCACCCAACTCGCGGAAAACGAGGACATCAAAGAGTTTTATCTTGGCCTGACCCAGGTCGGCGAGCGCAAGAGTTATCGCGACGTCAAGCACTACAAGCGCCGCAAACGTTGGTTGGGGTGAGGCGGCGGATGGCTGATGGCGCACTAATGTCTCCAACTCTCCAAACGGTAAGGGACGGCTCATGTCGCAACAACTCGCTACGGTAGAGCGGGTCAACATTTTCGTCGAGCAGGAAACGGATAGCACTCATGCTGTCATTGATGCTTTTTGCTGTTCTGCTTTCAATGTGCGCAAGCGGACTACAACTGGCGGAGGATTGCGATCTTGTTCTGCTCTCATTCGCTCTCCCCACTCAAGCCAATCTTTGATGTACGCTTTCACTTTTTCGCGGTTGCTAAGATAGTAGAGAATAGTTGCGTAAACCTGCTCCAAAGTCAATGATGGAAAACGTAGGAGAATCTGTTCAGGAGTTTGTTCGCGGAACAGGTATTCGTAAAGCACAGATTCTATGCCAATCCGATGCCCTTTGATGCGAATATCATCGGGCGCGAGAAAATCGAAATACTGTTCGAGTTGCATAGTACTCACCTCCGCCACAGATTATAACATGAACGATAAACCCGCCAAACACACGAGGACGAACGACGATCATTGCGGGCGCGGACGTTCGGATGCGCCTTTTGTCGCGTTGACGCCCGCAACGTTGCCTTGGCTTTTTGTCACACACTTCAGTGATCGCACATTGCTTCTAGCAAGTCGCTTATCGCCATCTGCCATCTGCCATCTGCCATCCGCCATCCGCGATACACGAAAGGAGACGCCTCTATGACAACTTCTCATGCCGATAAACTTCGCCATATCGTCCGACACGCCTATGCCAACGCGCCGGCGATAAAGGCCATCTTTGACCAGGCGGGCCTCGCCCCAGCGGACATTCAGACTCTTTCTGACCTGGACAAGATCCCGGTCACCAGCAAAGACCGGCTGGTCGAACTTCAGGCAGCCAATCCACCCTTTGGAGGTTTTCTGGCCGCGCCAGTTGATCAATTGCAGCATATTTTCCTCTCCCCTGGGCCGCTCTACGAGCCCCATGCTGGGGAGAGCGCGGTCATGGATACCATCCGCGAGATATGCGCCATTGCCGGTTTCGTCTCCGGCGATGTGGTCATCAATACCTTCGGTTATCATTACATTCCCACCGGCCTGGCGATTGACCAGGTTCTGCGGGGAATGGGCGTCACCGTGATCCCGGCCGGCGTGGGCAATGCCGACTTGCAGATCAAAATGATGCTCGACCTGAGGGTAACGGGATATGTCGGCACTCCCTCCTGGCTGATGACTTTGATCCAAAAGGCCGAAGAAATGAAACTGGACTTCCGCCAGGCTTTCTCCCTGCGTAAGGCGCTGGTTTCCGCCGAGCCGCTGCCGCCAATGATGCGCCAGGCTTTTGTGGAAAAATACGATCTGACGGTCGCCAACGCTTACGGGACGGCCGAACTGGGCTTTCTGGCCTACAACACGCAGGGCGGTATGCTCATGCCCCTGCTCGAGACCTCCATTGTCCAGGTTGTCAACCCTGAGACGGGAGGGCCGGTCGGCTCCGGGGAGGTCGGCGAGGTGGTGGTCACCACGTTCAACGAGACCTATCCCTTGATCCGCCTGGGCACGGGCGACCTGGCGGTAAACGTGGACCCCGCTCCAGGCCAGAGCCGCCAGGGGGAGCGAGCCATTATTTTGGTCGGGCGCGTGGGCGATGCGGTGAAAGTGCGCGGCATGTTCGTGCATCCCAACCAGTTGCGTTTCGCCATTGGGCAGGCGTCCGGCGTGGCGCGCTTCCAGGCCATCGTGACCCGCCCTGAGAATAGGGACGAATTCACCCTGCGGGTGGTGCTGGCCGACGAAGCCGCCGACCGCGCGACTTTGAGCGAGACCCTTTCCGCCGCCGTCCAATCCGCCTGCCGTGTCAAAGTGGAGCGGGTCGAGTTCGTCTCATCTGAAGATTGGGGGGAAGAACAGGCTCTGATCGTGGATCAGAGAACCTGGGAATAACCCAACAAAAGACCTCCGAGATCTTAAAGACCTCGGAGGTCTCTATCGTTGTCACTTTCCCAATCTCTTCTTGAACGCCGCAGTCAGCGCGGGCAAAATCTGGAACAGGTCGCCGACCACGCCATAGCGCGCCAGTTTGAAGATCGGCGCTTCGGCGTCCTTGTTGATGGCGACAATCAACTTGCTGGTGCGCATCCCGGCCAGGTGTTGTATCGCGCCCGAAATGCCGCAGGCGATATACAAGTCCGGCGAGACGACCTTGCCGGTCTGCCCGACCTGATTGGGGTAAGGGACGTAGCCTGCATCCACAGCCGCCCGCGAGGCGCCGACGGCTGCGCCCAGCACCGAAGCCAGCTCCTTGACCAGCGCGAAGCCCTGCTGCGCTTTCCAGATCTCGGCCTGTTTCTCGTCCAGGCCGGCCGGTGGCGTCAGGGCAGGGTTGTTGCTCACGCCGCGCCCGCCGGAGACGATCACGCCCGCATCCGCCAGGCTGACGCCACCTTCGCTGGTGGTGTAGCCCTCGACTTTTGTCGGGAAGTCGCCCGTTGCCGCCGCGACTTTCGTCAGTATTCCGGATTTCCCGGCCTGCTGCGCCGGTTTGGGGAAGGCGCGCCCGCGCAGGGTGATGATCTGCGGTTTGGCCGAGCAGGTTTCTTTGGTGAGCAGTTTTCCAGCGTATATCGGACGCGTGACGGTGATTTTATGCGCAGCACCTACTCGGTCGCCCGCCGCCTCCAGCGCGATGACATCTACGTTCACGCCGGTTTTCAGGTCCATGGCGACCATGGCGGCAATTTCGCGGCCGCGCGTCGTGGTCGGGAACAGGATCAGGTCCGGGCCTGCCCCGAGCGCAGACGAGGGGGTCCGCTCCGTAGCGAGTTTGCTCAAGGTGGAGGCGAAGGCTTCGGCGCGGTAGTCGTCCAGGGCGGCGTCATCCGCCAGCAGAACTTCATCTGCACCATACTCGAACGCGGCTTTGGCGAGTTCCTCCACACCCTGACCGAAGACTAAAGCGGTCACAGCACCGAGCGTCTTAGCCACGCCGAGGGCTTCCCAGGAAGCCGGCAGGGCATTGCCCTTGAAATGGTCAATGTAAACAAAGGTGTTCATAGGACTTTCTCTGCCAGGATTTTATCGGCCAGCGCTTCGGCGATCTCTTCGGGACTGCCGCCGGTGACAATATTGCATTTGACCTCGCGGCTGGGCGGGTTCGTGATCTCCGTCCAGGCGATGACCGCCGCGGGCGCGGAAATGGAGAGTTCAGCCAGCGACCAGGCCGGGATCTCGGCGCGCGAGGCCTTGCGGATGCCCATGAACGAGGGGTAGCGCGGCTCGCCGAAGTCTTTGACCAGGCTGAAGACGGCCGGTAATTTGGCCGTGACGACCTGCCGCCCTTCCTCGATGGCGCGCTCGACGCGGATGCTGTTGCCCTCGACTTTGATGGTGGACGCCAGCGTGAGCGCCGGCCAGTCGAGCAGGCGGGCGGTCTGCGCTGGGACAAGGCCGGCGTCGCCGTCAATCGCCTGGCGGCCAAAGAAGGCCATGTCCACGCCGCCGATTTTCTGGATGGCGGCGGACAATACCTGCGCCGTGGCCTGGGTATCCAGATTGGATAGGGCCGGGTCGGAGATGAGAATGGCGTCATCCGCGCCCATGGCCAGGGCGTGCTTGAGGGCATCTTTGACGCTCTCGCCGCCCATGGTGATGGCCGTGACCGTGCCGCCGTGCGCCTCCTTTTGCTGGAGCGCGGCTTCGACGGCGTACTCATCCCACGGGTTGATGACCAACGGGGCATCTCCCCATGAGACTTTGCCGTTCTCGACGACGACCTTGGCCGCCGAGTCGGGCACTTGTTTGACACACACTACGATTTTCAAGGGAACCTCCTTTTTTACGGTTTAAGGTTGAAAGTGTAAGGTCGAAAGTCGAAGGTGTAAGGTCTAAAGTCGAAGGTCTACGGTCAAATGGTTTCGGTGAGGGTTGCGCTGCTCGACTTTCGACTTTTGACCTGCGACATTCGACCTGTAACCTTTGACCTGCAACATTCGACCTGTCACTCATGACTGCCAATCATCCGCATTATACGCCGGCAGCTCACAGCGCAATGGCTTGTCCGTCCGTTCGCCGAGGGCGTAACCGGCCTGGATGAGCGTTTGGATTTCGGAACTGCCCTCATAGATGATCGCCCCGCGCGCGTTGCGCAGGTAGCGTTCCACGTCGTATTCATCCGAGAAGCCATACGCGCCGTGAATCTGTATGGCGTCGTCGGCGGCTTTGAATGAGGCTTCGGTGGCGAATTTCTTGCAGAAGGAAATCGCGCGTGTGCAGCGCTCGCCCTGGTTTTGCAGCCAGCCGGCTTTGAGATACAGCAGGCGGGCAATCTCATAATCCTGCGACATGCGGGCGATTTTTTCCTGAATTAACTGGTGTTCGCTTATCGCCCTGCCGAATGTCGTCCGTTCCTGTGAATATTTCACGCTGGCTTCCAGCGCGGCGCGGAGGATGCCGGTCGCGCCGGAACCAACCGTGTAACGCCCGTGGTCGAAGGCCGACATGGTGATTTTGAAGCCTTCGCCTTCCTCGCCGATCCGGTTCTCGAGCGGCACGCGCACATCCTGGAAGTTGATCCATCCGGTCGAACCGGCGCGCACGCCCAGCTTGCCGTGGATATCGCCGCTAGTCACGCCGGGGGAGTGCAGGTCAACGATAAAGGTGGAAAGTCCCTGCGAAGGCTTGGCCGCCTCTTTGTTAGTGCGCATAGTCACTAGAGCATAATCTGCTTTGCTGGCCAGGGAAATCCACATCTTCTCGCCGTTGAGAATGTAGGCGTCACCCTGCCCCTTCGGGGTACTTTGCCCCTTCGGGGTACTTTCGCGTTTGGCGCTGGCGCGGATGGCGGAAAGGTCTGAGCCGCAGCCGGGTTCAGTAAAGGCCCCGCAGCCGAGTTTTTTTCCTTGCGCAAGGGGAACGAGGAATTCTTGCTTTTGTTCTTCGGTGCCCCATTGAAAGATGGTCGTGGCGCACAGTCCGACATGCACCGACATGGCCACGCGCAGGGAGGTATCTAGCGCTTCCAATTCCTCGCAAGCCAACCCAAGCGAGATGTAGTCCATGCCCTGTCCGCCGTAACGGACGGGAAAACACAGGCCTAAAATTCCCAATTCGCCCATCCGTGGTAATGCAAACGGGACTGGTTCCTGCTTGCGATCATACTCCTTTATAACCGGTGCGATCTCCTTCTGGGAGAAATCGCGCACCATGCGTTGCAGCATATGATGTTCTTCACTCAGGGTAAAATCCATGCTTATTCTCCAGGAGGCGTGTTTTTCTCGATTATATCGTAAATTTCCAAAAAACAACCGACCGGTCGGTAGGGAATGCAGGGCTTTCTTAAAGTCCACGCGCCATGATGGCTTTATATCTGATTTACCGCGGAGAGCGCGGAGAACGCAGAGATTTTAATTTTTTCTCCCCGAACTCGACGGTCTCTGCGGTGAAAGATTATCTATCCAGTGACTTTAAGAAGTCCCTGCCTAAATTTGCCAGCAATTCTCAACATGAAAACGATTGGCACTGGTAGTTGCGACTTCAGTCGCTTTTTGACCGCAAACCACGACTAAAGTCGTCACTACGAAGCCAAATTGAGAATTGCTACAAACCTGCACGACAGGTTGACAAAATGGTAGTTTCGGATAAAATACAACCCGCAAGCCGAAGTGCTTGCACAGAGCTTGCCGAAGTGGCGGAACTGGCAGACGCGCTAGGTTCAGGGCTTAGTGGCCGCAAGGCCGTGAGGGTTCAAGTCCCTCCTTCGGCACACAAATTGCTGCGCATTTAGCCGAAGGCCTACCGGGTAGGTGCTGCGCATCGGCAGCCCACCCGCTGAAAGGCGGGTTTTTTTGTTTTAGTGTAAAATAGGCGTATGAAACGCTGGCCTGTCAAACTGAAGCATATCGGCATTGCCATCGGTCTATTCATCCTGGTCGTGCTGGTCATTGATTTTAACCAGCGCCTGGCGGGATTGAACCGCCTGTCCACTCAATTGGCAACTGTCCACGTCGGGGCGACGGCGATAACGCAAACACAAATTGCACTGGTCACGCAAATCGCTTATGCGACATCCGAGCGGGCTGTCGAGGAATACGCATATAAGAACCGCATGGGCAGGAGCGGCGATAACCCCGTGCAGGTTGTCCCGGCCGGGACTCTCGCGCCGACTCCCATCCCTTTGCCGGCGCAGCAGACACGATCACTCGAGAATTGGCAGATCTGGTGGGAACTCTTCTTCGGTAACTAAGCCGGTTTATTTATCCCCAAAAACGACAAGTCCACCGTTGCCTTTTTCCTTGGCGCGGTGCTCGGCCTGGTTGGCACGTTCAATCAGCGCGCCCAGGTCGGGTATGGCATCCGATAATTGAGTCACGCCGATGGAGATGGTGACGGATAACTCCCCATATTCAGTCGGTACTTTGGTGGATGCAATTCCCATTTGCATTCTTTCGGCAGCTTTCTTGGTGGTTTCGAGATTGGCCTCCGGGAGTAGAATGACAAACTCGTCACCACCGAAGCGGCTGATCAGGTCCACAGAGCGCATTTTTGCCCGGCACTGTTGGGCTATTGCCTGCAAGACCAGATTGCCGATTGCGTGGCTGTATTTATTATTGAAATTCCTGAAGCCGTCAACATCGAAGAATAATATAGAAAGATCACGATCGAAACGCCGCGCCCGATCAATTTCACGCCCACCCAATGTCATTAACCCCCGGTAGTTGTACACGCCGGTCAACTCGTCAAAGATTGCGAGGCGTTGTTCTTCGGCATACAGGCGGGCATTTTCAAATGCGATGGCGGCCTGCAAGGCGATGAGTTCCAGAATATGAATATCCTCCTCGCTGTAAGCCTTTGGTTGGTAGCTTTGGACGGACATAACCCCGATCAACCGCTCTCGTAAGGTGAGGGGAATGCCGACGTAGGATCGGGTTGGTCTTATTAGCGCAGCGGTTGATTGCTTGTATGGGCGGGTATCCATGCGGATTGAATCACTCAGGTAAAGAGTCCGCCGCGCCTGGATGACTGCGCCGATGGTGCCGGGGCGGTCATGGATGTCGCGCGAAGGGCCGGCCTGGTATTGCCCATTTTCATAGTATAGAGGGACATGGATCAGGGAACTGGCCTCGTCGTACAATGCCACGTAAAAAACATCACACGGCGCAACCTGCTGGCATTGTTCATGCAAGGTCTTCAGCACTTGATCCATGTCCAGAGCGGATGTGATTGCCAGGCTGAAGCGGTTGATGATCCCCAACTGCTCCGCTTGCCGGTTGCTCTTTTCAAGCAGACGGGCATTCTCGATGGCGATGGCGGCCTGGTCGGCAAACAGGCTGACCAGCCGGATATCCTCCTGCGTGAAAGAGCCGGTTTTTCGATCGTCGGTGATGTTAATCACCCCGATGACTTTTCCTTTTATCTTGAGTGGTACGGCCAGCACACGCTTGATCGAAATGTCGTTGTAAATTGCAGCGCGATGATCCCATTGGCTGTAATCTGCTAGCATCATTGCCTCGCCTGTCTGGGCGACTTGCCCAGACAGGCCTTCGCCAAAGCGAAGGATTGTCCCGCTGTAATCTTTGCCCAGGTTATAGCTGATCACCAGTTCCAACGATTGGCCATCAGGCCGCACCAGGTACAAGCCACCCAGGGTTGTACCGAGCAATCCGGTGGCTCTTTCAACGATGGCATATAACAGGGAAGAGAGGTCTGGCAGGGCATTAATATCCAGCGAGGTTTCAAACAATGCCTCCATCTCTCGAGCTTTATGCGCCAGGGCTTCCTGGGTTAGTTTACGTTCGGTGATGTCATGCAGGACGATTAATCTGCCGGTGAAACGTTGACGCCGGTCGTAAAGCGGGGAGATGCGTAACTCGACATAACGGGGTGGTTCTTCACTAAGACAGATCTCGGCCTGTGTGTCAAGCGCATCTATATATTGAGATGCTAAACCAGGCCAGGCCGCAAAAAAGTCCCTGTCAGGCTGGCCGATGGCTGATTTAACTGAAACGCCAATCAACTGTTGGAAAGCCGGGTTGATATCCACGATACGGTTTTGATCGTCCAGGACCAGGAGGCTGTCGCTCATGCTCTCGATCAGTATGTCCCGCGCCATGGGTACGAGTTCGAACAACTGGAATCTGAAGATGCCCAGGGCGAGAATCAAACCGGTCAGGGAAAAAGTAATCGGGGTCAGGTCTAAACCGGCGACCGGGCTCAGGCCGGCCAGGTAAATCACATTTCCCACAATCGGGACAGCCGATCCGGCCAATAAAATGCCAATCTGGCGGCGAAACATTTTTGGAAAACGGATGATTGCCCAAATCAGGTAGAATACGCCCCCCATGATCAGCAGATAAGTGTAGGCCGCGAAGATCCAAAACCAGGTTGCGTGGCCGTAAATCAAAATAGTGCTGTCATCTGGGCTTGGGGTAAAGCTGCTCCAGACCAACCCGTGCCAGTCATTTGTCGCCGCCATGAGGAGGGTGATGACTGGAATGAGCCAGAGCAGGATCAGGTTCCGGTGTGTCAGTTGTTTATCCAGGCGGGTATATTCCAGGACACAAATCAGGAACAGGACCGGTACACTAACCATGCCGGCGTATTGTATTATTGACCAAAATACCTTGGCCGGTATTTCTACTGAAGCAGCTTCCAGCGCGGCGGCGAATGACCATTCAGCGACCGCAATCATCAACCATACAAGCGGGATTTTACCTGGTACGGCGCGTTGGCGCGTGATGAGGTACGTTGTGAGGGCTGAGATGATGGCGGTAACGAGATAGAGGATCGAAAAATAAGAGAATTGCCAGCTCATGTTTTGTTGTTCGAAGCACGGTACTACACAAATTATTTCTTCGCAGTATACCATAAATAGTTCGACAATGTCAAAATCGCTATATATGGCGGCTTCAGAGTTTTATACCGCCATATCTGGCGTTATCCGATTGGGCCAGATTGTACGTTTTTTCAACGCGGGTAGTCTCCCCACTGAGCGTGGTTGAATGATCCCAGATATGAACCGCGAAGAAACGAAGCCCGCGAAGGCCTTTTATAAAGGTTTTCTCACCTGCACTTGCAGCAGGCCGTCTCGCCCCGGCGGCCTCCCGGCCCGAACGGGGTGCAAGTGTCGCGTCTTCGCGGTTAACTTTCGCCCATCTTCGATAACCACACCGGAAAGGGAGACTATTCAATCGAAAGCCCCTGAAGATTTCGAACCTTCAGGGGCTTTCTCTGGCGGAATGCTTATTTCTACGCGATCGGAGTTACCTTTTTCTTTGGCAGCAGGTGGGGAATGGCCTGGATGATTTCGATTCCTTCCACAACGACGATAATGGCCAGCACGATGCGCGCGGATATGTTGAGCGAGAAGATCACAGCCTCGGCTGCGGAGCCGAGCACGGACAGCATATCGGGTGTCAGGCCAATCAGGGACGGGCCGAAGGCCTACTCGGTGGTTATGGTACCGACTGGGTTACGATCACGCCATCCAACGAGGCTTGTGCTTTCTTCGCGCCGCTGAAGACCATGCGGAGTTCGTGCGTTCCCAAAGAGAGTTGTCCAGGATAGTCCCAGCGTTGTTGGCATAGGTTTTCAGAAGTCTATTGGTTTATTGAACCTGCCATGACACCGTCCACGTAAATATCCAAGCTGACTTGTCCTTGGCATTGCTCCACCCCGACGAGTAGACAAAGGCCGGGTCAGTATTGTCATATTTTATAGTCGTCGTGGTCGGTGCGGGAGTTTCTGTCGGTATGGATACTGGGGTTTCGATAGGTAGCGGCACGGAGGGTTCTGTCGGTGTTGAAGTCGGCGCAGCTGTCGGAGTCGCAGCCGGTTCGGTGGGGGTTGCAGAAGGGGCGACTGTCGGTGTGGCAGCCGGTTCGGTCGGGGTTGCAGAAGGCGCAACTGTCGCCGTAGGAGCGGTCTCAGTCGTGATTTCAACCGTGTGATTGACTGGATCTACGATCACCGAACCTTTGGTAAAGTCACGCCTCCAAAGGTTACCTTGCGGATAGCGTGGGCCAAGAGGGCTGCCGAGATCAATATTGTAGTTCGGGTACAACCAGACCGATCCATAATCTGAATGATGGGTATAGCGGAAAGATGCTCTTCCATTGCTGACCAGCAGATATGAGGCGAAGGTAAAGGCTTGCCGCTTTGTGTTCGCCTGGTCGCCCTGCGAGATCAGCAGCGTATATTTGCCCATCGCCTGCGTCTTTTCCGCAAGGGTCAGGTCGTCATTCCACTCAGATACACTTCTATAGCCACTACGCCAGTCTACTGCCCAACCTTCATTCATCGCGCCGTCCAGGTACTGCAGGTAATTGAACCAGACGGCTGAGTCATCGAGCGAGATGATGTTTGCCAGAAGCGGACGACCCTGGGGCTGGAAGTAGCTTGTGTAAAGGTATTGCAAGAAACCCTGGATCGCAGCCTGATAACTGGCATCATCCGGATATTTGGCCGGAATTCCGCCCAGACGGATAACCTTGCTCAGACTGGCTTCGACATTATCCAGAAATACACCGTACCAGCCAAGTTCCTCCTGGCTCTCTCGGGTGCGGTTCAACCAGAACTCGCGCCATTCCTGGTTGCCGGGGTCCATCAGATAATATTTTCCATCTACTTTTATCCGGTTACCATTCGCATCCAGCAAGAACCAATCAGGATGATTTGTGCTGATAGTGCAGAAATCGCCAATTTTATAGGCAACATTGTTGCGATAGGGTTTAGCAGTGCATGAACCCGGATCCATGATTGCCTCAAGGCGGACATATTGCAGGATTGGAGAATTCACACCATTGGCAATCAATTGGTCACGGAATGTCTCGTCGGCTCGGGTCAGAATGAAGGTGTTGATATTCTTCGCCAGCGTGGCTGCATCGCTATTGGTAGGCGGCTTGTAAAAATAGGCAATATTGACGATCTTATCCGTGACCAGTGCAGGTGCGGCTGCGGCCTGGGCATGTGTGTATGTGCCCATTACCATTATGATTATTGTGGCGAGCGTTGCCAGGCGGTAAATTGTTTTTTTCATTTTGTTTTCCTTTCGGGCCAGCCCCATGTCCTGAAAACATAGCGGCCTGGCTTTTTGCCAGGCCGCTGAAAGGAAAACTCTGGAATGAACTTTTCACTTCGGCAACCTGGCAGTCTTAGCTGAAAATCAGCCTTAGACCCATAGTTTTGCGCCCCCGGCTTTCACCGGGTTTGCCTTTATCGGTTTATTGGATTGTTAATCTTCTTTTCTCTGCAAAGAGTATTGCTTCTCTGATCGAGCCAGTCCCTTGTCCTAAAAACACAGCGGCCTGGCTTATTGCCAGGCCGCTGAATGATACTTGTTGGGATGATCTTCTTCTTCGGCGACCTGGCAGTCTTAGCTGAAAGTCAGCTTTAGACCCATGGTTTTGCGCCCCTGGTTTTCACCAGGTTTGCCTTTATCGGTTTATTGGATTGTTAATTTACTTTTCTTTGCAAGAGTTCTGCTTCTCTAACTGCCATTAGTATACAATAGTATGGTTCAAATAGTCTTAACAGCACGGTAAGGTGACCCTGTAGAACCCATAAAATCCTTTCAGTCCCCCAACAAAAGAGCGATTCCTGTAAAAAAATTCTCAGAAGCCCCACCAGTTGTATGAATGGTTGATTTCTGATATGATTGCTTATGGAAGGGTTTGACGTTTCATTTGGGATGTCAAAGAATAGCACTCTTATTCGACGACGGTTGTTTGTTGAAATGGAGCAATAAAAATGAGCGGTCTAAAGAGGCAAATCGTCCTGCTGTTGCTATTTCTGGTGGGTGTGTTTAGCTTGGAAAGGCTCGATTTCGGGACCCCAGATACGCTCAACCTGCATCCCTACGCATATGTTCTAATTATCCTGGCAATGATTTTGACGATTATTGTTCCCCAACTGCGACACACTTCGGTCTATGTTCTACTTATCCTTTGGGGGGGTATCTATTGGGTGATCTGGTGGCTTATCTCCTTTCAAAATAAACCTCTAACATCTGCGCTCTTGCAAATTACAATTATCGAGCTGATGCTCATTGCAACCGGTGTCTTGATCGTGCATGGACTGGCGCGTCATGTCAACGAGTTAGAGGACACCATAGAAAGTATCGCTTTCGGTGAGATTCCAGGCCGGGCGCCATGCATAGAGGATGCTATCGAAGCGATCAAGGTGGAGTTAACCCGTAGCCGCCGCTATAACCACCCATTAACGGTGTTGCTCCTGGAACCCGATCCGGAAACGATACAGACGAATCTTAAGCGTATGTTTCAGGAAATGAAGCTCAACTCGGCCAGGCGTTACGCATCTGCCCGTCTTTGCCAGATTGTGAATGAAGCATCACGCCGGACTGACCTTGTCTTTCGACAAACAAAGAATGAACGATTCGTTATCTTATGTCCCGAGACAGACCCACAAACCTCTACCATCCTGGCAAACCGTATTCAAACTGTTGCCCGTGAGAGTCTGGGTCTTTCGGTCGCCTGGGGCGCAGCCGCTTTCCCTGCCGAGGCCATCACGTTTGAGGAGTTATTGCTCAAAGCGGAGATCAGCCTACTATCACCGACAGCCCATCCGCTGCCTGCGCCTCAAGAATCTGCTGGAAAAATCAATAAACGGAAGAAAACCACTTCCTGATGGTGATTATGAAATTTCCCGCTTCTTCGTTGGATTACACCTGGATCAAGAAACATGACCCGAATAAGAGTTTGTTGCGCGGTCAGGCTTACCATGTTGCCAAGCGTATCATGGACCTCAGCATTGTCATCCTGACCATGCCCCTCTGGTTACCCCTCTTGGGCCTGCTCGCTTTTATGGTT
>JBDRTP010000119.1:0-4357 GCA_043823965.1 Chloroflexota bacterium | reverse complement strand
CCTTGAGACGTTGGTGTTGATGGCTGGCATGGATTTGCCAATCAAGATTGTCCGCCAGCAGATCTCCTCGGCCATAGATTTGATCATCCAGCAGTCACGTTCGAAAGACGGTACGCGCAAGGTTACCGCGATCACAGAAGTAGCCGGTATGGAAGGCGATGTGGTTGTGTTGAGCGATATTTTCAAGTTTGAACAGAGCGGCGTTGATAGTATATGAACCATGTCATTGCGAGACGGCGTTCCCTTCGTTCCTCAGGGCATGCTTCCGTCGAAGCAATCCCCCGTTTTAGCGAGGAGATTGCTTCGCAAAGCATGCCCTGAGCGAAGCGAACGGGTGCGCTCGCAATGACATACTGAGAATTGCTGCAGCGGCGTTGAGTTACTCCGAACTTCTCTGCTATAATGACTTGATTGAATAGAGAGGCATCCCATGAACATTCAGGCCAAGGTTTCCATTCGCACGAAAAAGTTAGGCGTCCTGATCCGAGACGCGCGCCTGGCCGCGCGGCGGGGGATTAATGAGTGTGCTGAAGCCATTGGTGTGACGGGCGGCGTGTTCCGCGCTTATGAGGCTGGTCGTCGCGCACCTTCGCTCCCGGAACTGGAGGTATTGGCGCATTTTCTAAACCTTCCTTTTAGTCACTTCTGGAGCAAGGAAGCAATTTCGGACAATCCGCCGCCTGACGTGGCTTTCAACTTGCCTGCGCTGGCAGGCATCCGCCAGCGCATGATCGGCACCCTCCTGCGTCAGGCGCGCCTGAAGGCAAGTATTTCGCCCAAGGCTCTATCAGAACAATCTGGCATTTCGACCAGCCGGTTAAAAGCTTATGAACTGGGCGAGCGGCCGATCCCCCTGCCAGAGCTGGAAGGTTTGATGCCCTTGTTGAATGTGCAGGTCGAATCGTTCTTCGACCAGAATGGGCCGATCGGCCAGTGGTTGAACCAACAGCAGGCCATCCAGGAATTTAAAAAGCTGCCGCCCGAATTGCAGGATTTTGTTTGCAAGCCAGTCAACCGTCCATATTTGGAGCTGGCGTTAAAATTAAGTGGGCTATCCAGGGACAGACTACGCTCGGTGGCAGAGAATTTGTTGGATATCACGCTTTAGCTCATTATGTCTGAAGACCTCTCCCCTCGGCAGCTTGAAAAAGAAGGCAAATCCTCATACGCACGGGCGGATTATTCATCGGCGGCGAAGGCGTTTGCAGAAGCCGCGGCCGCCTATTCAGCCCAGGCTGAACCTCTGATGGCGGCCGAGATGAAGAATAACCAGAGCGTCGCCCTCCTGCAAAGCCGGCAGGCGCGCGCCGCGCTCGAGGCGGTGATGGGCACCGAAGCAGTTTTTGCCGCTGCGGGTGACAACCGCCGCCAGGGAATGGCGCTGGCCAACCAGGCCGCCGCGCTCGAAGCGCTCCAGCGCAGGGACGAGGCGCTTGCCGATTACCAAACGTCGGCCGAAATCCTGGAAAAGGCTGGCGAGGCTGATTTGCGCGCTGAAGTATTGCGGACGCTGGCCAGGCTCCAGGCACGCGGCGGCAAAATGACGGAGGCTGTGATCAGCATGCAATCCGGGCTGATGGGGGTAGAAAAACCGACTCTCGAGCAGCGTATTCTCAAAAAGCTGTTATTCATTCGTTTATGGCGGTGAAGGTGGATTTTCGGGTCCGTCCGGCCGTGTCTGCGGATCAGCGCGCGATAGCCGATCTGATCCACTTCGAGGCGCACGTTCATCGTCATTTGGACTGGCGCGATCCATTGGATTGGATCGGTGCGCCCCCTTATCCGGTCATTGATTGGAATGGACGCGTCGTCGCTGCATTGGCTTGCCCTCCCGACCCGCCGCAGGTGGCGTGGATCCGGCTGTTCGTCAGCTCCGACAAACTGCCCTTGCAGGAAGCCTGGCCAATCCTGTGGGAGGCGGTACAGGCCGACCTGGGCAGAGAAATAAAACTCGTGGCGGTCATTGCTTTACAGGACTGGTTTAGAAAAATCCTGAAAGCCAGTGGCTTTGCCGTCCGCCAGCAGATTGTCATGCTCGAGCGGAAGGGTGAGGCGCCTGGTGATCGCGCGCCTCGGCTGACGATCAAGTTGCGCCGGATGATGACTTATGACCTGCAGGCAGTCGCGGATATTGATGCCGACGCGTTCGATCCGTTGTGGCAGAACTCGCTCTCGGCGCTGAACCGGGCTTACTCGCAAGCGATGCTGGCTACGGTGGCTGAATTTGAGCAGTACTTGATCGGCTATCAGTTCAGCACGCAGAATCCGTTGGGGGCGCACCTGGCCCGGCTCGCGGTCCGGCAGGAAGCGCAGGGATATGGAGTAGGGCGCGCGCTGGTCAGTGATCTGCTCCAAACCCTGGCGCGGCGCGGCGCCTGGCGTCTGACCGTCAATACCCAGGAAGACAATGCGAGTTCGCTGTCGCTATACAAGAAGCTGGGGTTCATCGAGACAGGTGATCGTTATCCGGTATTCGAATTTCAGGTGCACTGAACCGAGGAGGAGGTTATGATGGAAACATTCGAATGGAATTGGAAGACTTCACTTGTACCTGCCTGTCCTGGCGGCCAGGCCAGGGCGCAAGTGCAGGCAGACGGCCTGCAGATGTACTCGAAAGGCTGGGCGCCGAAAGGTGAGCTTAAAGCCACCATTGGCCTGGTGCATGGACATGGCGAGCACATCGGACGCTACGAGCACGTCGCCGCGGCGCTGACGGAGAAGGGTTATGCCCTGCTCGGCTTCGACTTGCGCGGGCACGGCAAGTCTGCCGGGCCGCGCGGCCATACGCCCTCGTACGAGGCATTGATGAATGATATCGCTGCGTTTTTCGACCAGATCGAGAGACGCTATCCAGACCTGCCGCGCTTCCTATACGGCCACAGCCTGGGTGGCAACCTGGTCTTGAATTACGCCCTGCGCCGCAAGCCCAAATTGCGCGGCGTGATCGTCACCGCTCCCTGGCTGAAACTGGCCTTCGAGCCGCCGGCCTCCAAGGTTTGGTTGGGGAAGATGATGAACAACATTTTGCCCGGCTTCACCCAGGCCAGTGGACTGGAAACGGCGGCCCTTTCGCATGATCCGGCAGTGGTGAAGGCTTATGAGAACGATCCACTGGTGCATGATAAAATCTCTGCCCGCATGTTCGTGTCCATATACGATAGCGGGCTATGGGCGCTGGAACATGCAGCTGAATTCCCGCTCCCCCTGCTGCTGATGCACGGCACTGCCGACCGGCTGACCTCCGCCGATGCCAGCCGCCAGTATGCCGAGGCCGCCGGGAAGAACGTTACACTGCGTCTCTGGGATGGCTGGTATCATGAAATCCACAACGAGCCGGAGAAGGCCCAAGTGTTCAAGGTGATGACCGACTGGCTGGCGGCAAATTTGACTGGACAAACCGCCTCGATTATGGCAAAATCTTCACCACTTTGAACTCGAAAGGAGAGCGAATGAGCAAACGCCAGGAATTACGCGAAAAACGCCTCAAGAAGCAAAAGCAGCAGCGGGTTTTGATCATTACCATGGTAGTGGCAGGCGCCCTGTTGATCGCTGCCGCATTGATTATCCCCACCCTCAGTCTAAGTCCGGTCGGAGAGGTTGTGCAGATCACGCCGCTAGCCTTTAGCGCGCCGGTGAACAATAATGCGATAGGAAATCCCGATGCCCCGGTCAAGGTTGATGTGTGGGAAGATTTTCAATGTCCGGCTTGCGCCAGGTATTCTGAGAATGTCGAGAAGCTCATCATCCAGAATTATGTGGAAACTGGGAAAGTGTATTACACCTTTCATCACTTTCCAGTCATCGATGATAAAAGTGCCACCAAAGAGTCTGATCAAGCTGCCAATGCCAGCATGTGCGCCGGCGAGCAAGGCCGTTTTTGGGATTATAAGGAGATGCTATTTGCCAACTGGAACGGCGAAAACCAGGGCGCTTATAGCGACAAGCGCCTGATTGCTTATGCCGATGCGCTTGGTTTGAAGATGAGTGATTTCAAAACTTGCTTCGACGAAAACCGTTACCGCAAGCAGATTGAACAGGATACTGCGGACGGCGCAGCCATCGGCGTGAGTGGGACACCCAGCGTCTTTGTCAACGGAAAGCAGATTACGCCCGGGTATATTCCTTCGTATGAGGAGCTTTCCCAGGTGATTGAAGCCGCGCTCAACGGCCAGTAATCCCAGAGAACTGGATAAATTTTGAATGCCCGGCATAACCGCCGGGCATTATGATTCCCGGTGCGCAAAATGGATGGGACGGCAATTTGACTGCCAGGCCCGCCTTTTTTTCAATAGAGTTTATTGGGCTCTCCGGGTGTCGCCGTGACAAACCACCATATCTGCCGTGCGGGCGTAGAACG
>JBDRTP010000118.1:0-11423 GCA_043823965.1 Chloroflexota bacterium | reverse complement strand
GGACCACTCATCGATGCACCACTTTTGAAGACCAACGAGTACGCAGTCGTCCAGGTGCAGGTGCCCCTATTTTTCAAGCGCCAGGTCTTGGTAAAGGCGGTGGAGGGTGCAAAAGCACTGCCATCTGGCACATTAACATCTAGAACGAAAGCAGCCCAGTCGCAACGAGTCACCGGGATTGGCGTGTTTGGTACAGCTGTAGGTTGAACCGACTGAGTTAAGGTCGGCGGAGGAACTATGGGCGTATTGGTCGGCGTTGGAGTTGTTTGGGGAGGCACATTTGGTGTCACTGCCACTTGGGTTGTATACGCCTGCAAAGTTTGAGCTGCAGCCGTATAAATCGGGGCGAGGGTCGCGGCGGTGTCCGGCGTCCCGCGTCCGCCGCAGGCTGACATCGCGATGAGCGCTGCCAGGCTAAAGGTTACGACGAAGATATTTTTTTGGTTTATCATGATCTACCTCCTTTTCATGCGGAAAAAGAATCAGCCACAGATTTCACGGATGAACATGGATTGGAGTCACTTGACTAGAGAGCGTTCGTTAATTCAATCTTACCACATTACCACAGATGAAAGCGATGAAAGAGATGAAAGCCGAGAATCGTTTTTAATTTGACAATGTCACATTTCCGTGCAAAAATCAAAACCTTTTACCACGAAGTCCACAAAGGGTCACAAAGGAGAACAAAATGCTAAAAACCAAGTTTCCTTCGTGTTACTTCGTGCCCTTCGTGGTAAAGAAATCGGTGTTCAGCCTTAATGTGACATTGTCGTATTAAGCAGAATCCATTTTATCTATTCTCTAATCTCTAATCTCTGTTCTCTAAACGGGATGTCATCCCGGCTGCGCGCCTGCCATCCACAGGCCGAGCTGCTCGCGGGTCACTTTGGCCGCATCCACCGTGGCGACAATCTGGCCGCGATACATGACCGCGATGCGATCCGAAAGGGCCACGATCTCATCCAGTTCGGCAGAAACCAGTAACACTGCCACGCCCCGGTCGCGCATCAGCACAATTTCTTTATGGATGTACTCGATCGAGCCGACATCCAGGCCGCGCGTCGGTTGGTTGGCGATGAGCAGTTTTACTGCGCGGCTGAGCTCGCGCGCCACGATCACCTTTTGCTGGTTGCCTCCCGAAAGTTTCGAGGTTGGCACATACGGTGAGGGAGTGCGCACGTCGAAATCCTGCACCAGTTTGCGGGCGTTAGAATCAATCGCTTTGGGCTGCAGGATGCCGCGCACGCCAAACGGCGGCAGGTAGTAGGTGTTGAGAATCATGTTGTCGGCTACAGCGTAAGGAAGCACCAGTCCATGCCGCTGGCGGTCTTCGGGGATGTGCGCCATGCCGGTCTCGATGATCGGCCGCGGCGGCTTGCCAGTGACCTCGTGGCTGTTCATCAACACCTTCCCGGCATGGATGGGACGCAGGCCGGTCAGCGCCTCGACCAGTTCGGTCTGGCCGTTGCCCTGCACGCCGGCGATGCCCAGCACCTCGCCCGTTCGTACGTGGAACGAGACGCCGCGCACCGCCTCCAGCCCGCGCCGGTCGTAAACTTTCAAATCCTTGACCTGCAGGATGTTTTCGCCGGGGGAGGCCTCACCCTTGTCCACTTTCAGTATAACTTCGCGCCCGACCATCATGGCGGCCAGTTTGGCCTCGTTAGTCTCTTTCGGCTGCACGGTGCCGACGACTTTCCCGTCGCGCATGACCGTGATGCGGTCGGCGACGGCCAGCACCTCTTTGAGTTTGTGAGTAATAAAGATAATGGAGACGCCGCGCTGGGTCAGTTCGCGCATGATGCGGAAGAGGTCAATGGCCTCCTGCGGCGTCAGCACGGCGGTCGGCTCGTCGAGGATCAGGATTTCGGCGCTGCGGTAGAGTGCCTTGACGATCTCGACGCGCTGCTGCACGCCGACCGGCAGGTCGCCCACGACGGCCAGCGGGTCCACATCCAGGCCATACTGATGAGAGACCTCGCGCACGTGCGCCGCGACGGCTTTGCGATCCAGAACGCCGCGGCGGGTGGTTTCTGAGCCGAGCATGATGTTCTCGCTCACGGTGAAGACCGGTACCAGCATGAAGTGTTGATGCACCATGCCTACGCCGCTCTCGATTGCATCTTTAGGAGAGTGATATTCCACCCGTTGGCCGTCCCGGTAAACCTCGCCGCTGTCGGCCCGGTACAGGCCGTAGAGGATGTTCACCAGCGTGGTTTTGCCGGCGCCGTTCTCACCGAGCATGGCATGGATCTCGCCCTGGCGCAGGTCGAAATCCACGCTGTCATTGGCGAGGACGCCGGGGAACTGCTTGGTGATGTTTTTTGCTTCGAGTACGATGGTCATCGTTGATTCACTCCGTAGTGCGAGACCTCACAGGTCTTAAAGACCTGTGAGGTCTCGCGCGCCTACTTCTCGTATGGGAGGCCGTCCGCGGCCGGCGGGATATTCTTGCCGACGATGCCGGTCAGGATGAGCATGGTCAGGATGTAGGGTGCCAGCCCGACGACATAGGAGATCTGCAGGATGGCCAGTTGGGGTGGGATGACCTCGCGGAAAAATTGCATGTTGATCTGCAGCGCCTGCGCCGCGCCGAAGACCAGCGCGGCAGACCAGGCGCCAACCGGTGTCCAGTTGCCAAAGATCATGGCTGCCAGCGCGATGAAGCCGCGCCCGTTGGTCATCAGCGGCTCGAAAGATGGCACCGACTCCAGCGTGAAATATGCCCCGCCCAACCCGGCCAACATCCCGCCGAGGATCACGTTGGCATAGCGCATGAAATAGACATTGATGCCGACTGTGTCGGCGGCGCGCGGGTGTTCGCCAACCGCGCGCGTGCGCAATCCCCAGCGCGTGTAGAAGAGGACGATGTGGGTGATGAAAACCAACAGGATGGCCGCCCAGGTGATCGGTTGTTGATCGAAGATGCGCCCCACCACCGGAATATCCGCCAGCACCGGGATCTGGATGCGCGGCAATACACCAGGCGCGTGCGGCACGTTCCCGCCAAAAATGCTGCCCTTCTCGAAGAACAACTGGCGGTTCAAAAACCCGGTGATGCCCACGGCCAGGATGTTGATCACCGTCCCGCCGATGATCTGATCCACCTTGAAGGTGACCGAAAGCACGGAATGCAGCAATCCCAGCAGGCCTCCGGTGAGAATGGCAAAGGCCACGCCGCCGATCAGGCTGGGCATGGGCGCCATGCCAAAAACCGTGTTCATGTAAATGGCCGCCAGCCAGCCGAAGAAGGCCGAGGCCAGCATCATGCCCTCGATGCCGATGTTGACCACGCCTGCCCGTTCGCAGTACACGCCGCACAGTGCGCCGAGGGTGAGCGGCGTGGCGACGGCAATGGTGGTGGCCAACATGCTGGTGATGATGATCACCGGCGCGATTTGCACGTGGCCGATCAATACAACCACGCCGAAGAGAATAGCAATGATCAATGCGATGAGACCAAAACGACGCCAGTCCATGAGCCTACCCTCCCCAGCCGCGCGTCAGCACCACGCGTTCCTCGCGGGCGCGGATGCGGTATATGTAGCGGATGATCGCATCCGCGGCAACAAAGAGCAGGATCAGCGCCTGGATGACCGAGATGATGTCCACCGGTATTTGGGTCAGGAACTGCATGCGCGTCGCACCGTTGCGCATGGCCGCAAAGAGGAGGGCGGCCAGCACCACGCCGGCCGGGTGGGTCTTGCCCAGCAGGGCGATGGCAATCGCGTCGAACCCGTAGCCAATGGAGAAGCCCAGTTCGTGACGGTAGTTCAAGCCGGTCACCTCGGTCACTCCGGCCATGCCGGCCAGCAAACCCGAAAGGGACATGGTCAGAATGATGGTGCGCTTGACGTTGATACCGGCGTATTTGGCTGCATCTGGGTTGGCGCCAACGGTGCGGATCTCGAAGCCCAGCGTGGTTTTCCACAGCAGCCACCAGACCAGCCCGGCAACCAGCAGGGCGAGAACAAATCCCCAGTGGACGCGAAATCCCTCGAAGATGGGTGGGATGCGCGCGCTATCGGCGATCATGGGAGTGCGCGCCACCACGTTGAGGGGATTGGGGTCTCTCATCGGGCCGTTTAACAGGAAACTGGTCATATTGAGGGCAATGTAATTCATCATGATGGTGTTGATGACCTCGTGCCCGCCGGTGTATGCTTTGAGCGCGCCGGGGATGGCCGCCCAAAGCGCCCCTGCCAATGCGCCGAATCCTATGGCCAGAGGAATATGAATATATGCAGGCAGGTCAATGTGAAGCCAACCCGGCAGGGCATAGCCGATCAAGGCTGCCATCACTGCGCCGAAGGCCAGTTGCCCTTCCGCACCGATGTTGAACAGTCCGCCCTTGAAGGCCAGCGCCACAGCCAGCCCGGCAAAGATGTATGGCGAAGCCCATACCGCCGTTTCGCTCAGAGCTTTGGGCGTCCCGAACGCTCCCTCGAACAGCCCGAGATAAGCCATGAACGGATCGCCGCCCGCAAACGCGATGATCAGCCCGCCGACGATCATCGCCGTCAGTACGGCCAGCAAAGGCACGCCAAGAGCGTTCAGCGTAGGGCGCAGGAAGCGCATGACCGAGTAGGTGCTGGGCATAGATTTGGTTTGTGGACTCGTCCGCTCTTCAGAACTTTGCATGTCAACCTTCGATTGAAAAACGTTGATCAAAGCCCTTTCAACTCGCGTTCATATTCATCGTGGTTGCCAATGAAATACCAGTAAATGGTGTCACCTTCAAGAAGACCCAAAGCGCGATGCCCACGTCCAATCCGCACCGAATAGATCGGCTCGTTTTCGCTCACATGCTTGAAACGTAGACCCCTTGCGAAAGGATTAATCCGCCACAGGCGATACGCTTTGTAGGCTTTACGCTGTATCTCAGGGGAGAGATTGTGGAACAGCCTCCAAAAGTCGGGAACAGTACGCGATTTCATTCTGGCGCAAATCCCCCCTCTTTGGTGAAGACCATCGGCATGGTGCGTCCTGCGCTAATTTCTGCGCGCACTTTATCCGCCATCTTTTTTAAGCCGTCTTGTGTCGCGGCAAACTGAGCATCCCAGCGCGCTTCGTCAGCAAGGATTTCTGCCTCTGTCTCATCAATCTCAAGCAGATTGAAGTCCTCGATGACTTGGGACTGAACGTAGCGAGCATAGTCCAAGATTTGTAGCACGCGCTCGATTGGTAACGTTCTTACGATACTGATAAATATCTGCTCGTATGCTGACGATCGTATAGTTGTTTGCGTTTCCATTCACACACCTCATTTGGGAGCACATCACATCGCGCAATACCACGCGTGCTTAACTTCAATAATTTGGGGGAAACCACTTTTTGAAATTACTAATCGTGCCAATTATAATTGATAAAAAGGGAAAGAGAGTTTCCTCTCTTTCCCTTTTTTGTAATACTGCTATGGCAGTCAGTAGGCTACCATAATATGACAATTAGCCGGTTACGGCTTGACCGGAGATACGCCGGTCTGCAGTGAGCCGTCGAGCAGAGCCTTGTTGATCTCTTCCATCTTGGCTTTGACCGCGGCGGGCACTTCGGCATCCAGGTCGTGGTACGGAGCGTAGCCGCCCTTGCCCAGATAGTTGCCGCTGGGGAATTTGCCTTCCTTGGCCAGTTGGATCAGATCGAAGGTGCCGGGGGTGAGCAGCTTCAGGGCGCTGGAGAGCAAGCGCGAAGCGGCTTCGGGCAGGGTGTAATACTGGTCGGTATCCACGCCGATGGCATAGACGCCGCGCTGCGCCGCGCCAATGACCGCGCCGTTGCCGGTCTTGCCGCCGCCGCCGAAGATCACGTCGGCGCCCTTGTCAATCATCGAGTTGGCCGTCGTCGCGCCCCACTCGGGGTCGGTGAAGGTCTTGTCGAAGCCGACGTCATTGTGATAGACGATGAAGATCTCGATGGCAGGATTGATATACAGCGCGCCGGCTCGGTAACCCTCACCAAAGCGCCAGACAGGCGGGACGGCATCCGTGCCGAACACGCCGCCGATCTTGCCGCTTTCCGTCATCTGCGCGGCCAGGGCGCCGACCAGGAAGCCTGCCTGATCCTCAGGGAAGACGAGGCCGGCCAGGTTGGCGATATCGTTGGTCTTGTCATCATCATACTGCCAGGCCTGGAACTGGTCCACGCCGATGAAGGAGATCTTTGGGTACTGCACGGCCGCCGCAGCGCTGGCCTCACCCAGGGCGAAGCCGACGGTGACGATGACATCATAGCCGGCATCCGCGAAGGTGGAAATGTTCTTGGCGTAGTCCTTCGAGTCGGTGGTCTCGATGTACTGGACGATTGCGCCCAGTTCAGTCTCGGCCAGTTTCACGCCTTCCCAGGTGGATTGGTTGAAGGACTTGTCGTCGATCTTGCCGACATCCGTCACCATGCCGACGCAGAAGACATCCGCCTTGGTGCAATCGGGGGCCTTGGGGGCGCAGGCCGGGATGAGCATCGCGGCCACGAGCAAAACAGCAATTACAACATATAGCTTTTTCATAGTTCTTCTCCTCATACAGGAAAGATTTGGGAATTACAGGATATGGGTTTGAAGAAGGGTCTCACTTAGAAGCAATGCCACCTCCTCTATCTACTGTGAACCGGATATGCAAAGCCCCTCGGGTTGATCTAAAACAAGTATACAGCCACTTCAGACTTTAGGCAAGTACTTGTTTGTAACGTTCCAACGTTCGAACGTTATCACGTTCAAACGTTCTTGGTCGCCTCGCCGCGCTTTACGCCGAACATCAAAGTGAAGGCGATCACCATAAAGAACGGCGCCAGCAGCATGATGACATTGTAGTTCCCGCTGCTCAGTTGGACCGCCCAGCCGTTGACATTTGGCCCGACAATGGCCGAAAGGGTCGAGAACAAGTAGTACAGGCCGGTGTATGTTCCGAAGCGGGCCGCGCTGGTCAGCTCGACGACCATCGGCAGGGAATTGATGTTAATGAGCGCCCAGCCAGCGCCGGCCGCCATCAGCAACAGGCTGATGACCGGGACGGTACCCAGCACGGGAAGTTTTGTCACCACCGTCGTCAGCACAGCCGGTGGGAGGAAGAAAATGGTCAACACGATGACGCCGATAACGGCGATGCCCGACAGGATGGTCACGCGGCGGCCCGCCTTCCCGCCGATGTAGCCCGCCACCAGCGCCGCCAGCACAAAGACCAGCGAAAGATGCCCCAGCAGACGCGCACCGTCGGCTTCGTTCAGCCCCAGGTGATTCTTGGCGTAGAGGGTAAAGAAGGCCTCGATGGCGGTAAATCCCAGGAACCAGAAGAAGATGGCCAGGAAGATGCGAATGGCGCTGCGCTCGCGGTCTTGCAGCACCTCTTTCAGGCTTTCAATCATTCCGGGCTGCTTTTCGTCCGTCGCGTATTCTTTCGGCTCTCGAATGAAGGCCAACACGAGAACGCCCGCCAGGACGACCAGCGCCGACCCCATCCAGAAGGGGAAGGCCGGGTTCAGCCGGTAGAGCGCGCTGCCGCCCAGGAACGAAAAGATCGCGCCCACGCCGCCCATGAAGTTGATGATGCCGTTGGCCTGCGAGCGGTAGCGCGAGGGGGTGATGTCGGGCATCAACGCCACCACGGGCGTGCGCCACAGCGCCATGCTCAAGATCAGCGTGCTGGTGCAGGCCACAAATAACGGGAGGGCAGCCGCGAGGGGGATCAACCCGAAGACCACCGCCCCAATCGGCGCGCCGACCAGCACGAACGGCAGGCGGCGGCCGATCGGCGTGCGCAGCCGGTCTGACCACGCGCCCACCGGCGGCTGGATGAAGAGCGCGGCGATGTTATCCAGCGTCATGAAGAAGCCGATCATCACCGGGGCCAGGTTGAACTTCTCGGCGAGGAAGATGGGCACAAAGGCGTTATACACCCCCCAGATGACGCTTACGCCGAAGAAGCCCAGGCCCAACAGGAATATCTTGCCGTAGTTTAATTTCATCGTTCGCCACCTTATGAATTTTTCGTTTGCACGTTTGCACGTTTTCACGTTCGAACGTTCAAACGTTCAAACGTTCAAACGTTTAAACGTTCTAACGCTTGAAGCCATGCTCTTCAAGAAACTTCAAATCGGTATCTGAAAGCGAAGCGTTGGCGAGCAGGTCAGCGCGGCGATGCAGCGTGCGCAAAAGTGACTGCGCCCGCCGCCATTTGGCGATTTTGGCGTGGTCGCCGGAGAGCAGAATATCGGGCACCTTCCAGCCGCGGAATTCGGACGGACGGGTATAGTGCGGGTATTCCAGCAGCCCCGCAGCGTGGGAATCGTCCATCGCCCCGTCGGGATCGCCGAGCACGCCGGGGATGAGACGCGTCAACGCGTCGATCAGAATCAAGGCCGGCAGTTCACCTCCTGTCAATACGTAATCGCCAATCGAGATTTCATCGGTAACGAGATGTTCGCGGATGCGTTCATCCACCCCCTCGTAGCGCCCGCAGATCAACCCGATACGCTCTTGCTGGGCCAGTTCCTGCGCCACGCGTTGATCGAAGACACGTCCCTGCGGGGTGAGCAAAATGAGCGGGCAGACCGGCGGCGCGCCCAGCACGCTTTCCACCGCCTCGAATATCGGCTCGGCCTTCATCACCATCCCGCCCCCGCCGCCGTAGGGCACATCGTCGGTGACGTGGTGGCGGTCCTGCGTCCAGTCACGGATGTTGTGCAGGTAAACGTCTATCAACCCGCGCTGGCGGGCGCGCTGGAGGATGCTGCTTTCCAGATAGGGGGAGAAGACTTCTGGCAGGAGCGTGAAAACGTCAAACCGCATGTCCCCATTCTAGCATAAGAAGGAATATTCGCAATAGCCCTAAACGATAATTCGCAGGGATGGCTCCTCGCGAAGCACCCTGCGGGCATGCCATCCCAACAGGGCGTGGGAGCCCTGTCTACATAATTCGCTAAACCAAGTCATCTTGACGCGTCTTAAGGGGCAATGGTAAGATGAACGCATGTATCTTCGTGGCTCGAAATGGAGTATGAAGCGCCGGCGGCAGCCAATTAACGTTTTTCGTATCCTCCTGCTGTTGCTGTTGGTTGCAATCGCTGTTTATATTAACCAAGTCGTGGTGCCTGGTGTGCCGCCGCCGTTCGTCCCGACCGCCACCAGCACCCGCGAGCCAGAATCATATCTGACCGAGGCGGAGGGGCTTTTCAACCAGGGCAAACTGTTGCAGGCCATCGAAGTGTATCAGGAGGCCATCCGCATCAAACCGGATGACCCGGCCATCTACATCGCCCTGGCGCGTGTCCAGGTCTTTGCCGGGCAGTACAAGGATGCTCGAAAAAATTCCGAGAACGCCCTGCTTCTGAACCCGAATAATTCGACGGCTCACGCAGTGCGCGGCTGGGCGCTGACGCAGGCTGAAGATTATCTGGCTGCCGAGGCCGCCATCAAGCGCGCCCTGGAACTCGACCCCAATAACGGCCTCGCCCACGCCTATTACGCCGAATTGCTGGGGAAAATGTATCTCGACAACACCGGGCCGTTCGACGCCATCACCATGGCCGGGGAGGAATCCCGAGTCGCAACGGCACTGGCGCCCAACTCACTCGAAGCACGCCGCGCGCGGGCATTTATTCTGGAGATCACCGACAACCGGGAGCAAGCGGTGCAGGAATATCAGGCTGCCATCGCCATCAATGGCAACATCGCTGACCTGCACCTGGCCCTCGGACGTACATACAGAGCCCTGGGGGTTTTGGACAAAGCGATCGCGGAATTCACCCTTGCCAACACGCTCAACCCGTCCGATCCCACACCTGCCCTGTATACCTCGCGCGCTTACGCTTCGGTGCGCGAGGACGCCAAGGCCGCGCAGTATGCCGAACAGGCTGTCAAAGTGGCGCCCACCGATCCTTACTTGCGCGGCAACTGGGGCGTGATGCTCTACCGCAACCTGCAGTGGCCGGAAGCGGTCGTGCAGCTATCCCTGGCCATCAACGGCGGCGCCAGCGAAGACAACCAGCCCATAAAGGCACTCTCGTTGACCGGAAGTGACCCTCGCTTGACGGAATATTACTTCATCTATGCCCTTGTGCTGGCGCGCATGAACCGCTGCGGGGAGGCGCTGCTTGTTGCGCAGCTGATCCTGGGGAGCGCACCGACAGACGATATCGCCGTTTATAACGCCCAGGAAAGCTTGCGCATTTGCCAGAGCAATCTCCTGACGCCCTCCCCAATCCCCCAGTCATTGGCGACCCCGGGAATCACCCCTACGCCATGAACGTGATGCCGCGGCGTCCGCTCTTCCACCAACAGCGGCGCTCCAACCTTTACCGCGTCTTCGCCCTGGTCGTTCTGATCCTGATCCTCGCCTGGTTTGCCAGCCAGGTGGAAAAGGGGGCTATCGAACGTCCTTTCTTGCCAACACCCACCTCCACGCGCACGGTACACTCCTTCGCCCTGGAAGGGGATGCCTCCTTCGCTGCCGGCAAGCTCGAAGATGCCATCACTGCCTATCAGGAGGCCACCCAGGTTGAACCGTCCAATCCCGAGGCCTGGGCGAAACTGGCCCGCATCCAAACCTATTCATCCAACCTTTTGACCACCGACTCCGAGCGTAAAAAACGCCTGCAGGAGGCGCTGGATTCGATTGACCAGGCTGTCGCCCTGGCTCCCGACGACAGCTCCATCCACGCCATCCGTGCCTTTGTGCTGGATTGGAACTCTTCCGCCAATAATGGAGATCAAGCCTTGCTGCTAGAGGCCGAGCGGGCAGCCGTCCGTGCCCTGCAATTGGATAACCAGAATGTCCTGGCGCTGGCCTTCTATGCTGAAATCCTGGTGGATGAGCAGAAATGGCCGCAAGCCGAACAAGTCATCCTGCAGGCCGTTCAGCGCGACCCGAGCCTCATGGATGTGCATCGCGTCCACGCCTACGTTCTCGAATCCACTGGACGGTATAACCAGGCTATCGAGGCGTATAAGGAGGCCATCCAGATCAATCCCAACCTGACTTTCCTCTACATTTCTGTGGGCGCTAACTACCGTCGGCTTGCATTCGAGAGCAAAGTTAAGAGCGAAAGAGACGAGCTATATGAAACCGCCCTGGAATATTTTGCCCAGGCCGCCAATTTAAATAAACAACTGGAAATCAAGGATCCGATCCCATACATTGCCATCGCCAAGACTTACTCCCAGCAAGGCGATTTCTTCACCGCCGCGCTGAATATTAAGAAGGCGCTTGAGTTTGACCCCGCCAACGCGGATATCTACGGTCAACTGGGCATCATTTATTTTAAATCCCGCAACTACGAAGGCTCGATTCCGGCGCTGAAATGCGCGGTGCGCGGCTGCTCCGCCGATGAATCCTGCCAGGCGCGCTTCGGCAGTGATTGTGCTGCAAATCAAATCGGTGTGGATGTGCAAGCCCAGGCGCTCTCGCCGCGCACGGTCGTCTACTACTATACCT
>JBDRTP010000117.1:0-4214 GCA_043823965.1 Chloroflexota bacterium | reverse complement strand
GGCGATTTACCTGGCCGAATATGCGCGCGAGAACTGGCTGACGCGGCTGATCCGCATTGCCATTATCAACCTGGCTGGCATCCCTTCGGTGGTGTATGGCCTGTTTGGGCTGGGGCTGTTCGTCTTCTTCCTGAAATTCGGTACCAGTCTCCTCTCCGCCTCGCTGACCCTTTCGATCATGACCCTGCCGGTCATCATCAGCGCCTCGGAGGAGGCCCTGCGGGCTGTGCCGCAGGCTTTCCGCACGGTCAGCATCTCGCTGGGTGGCACGCGCTGGCAGACCATCCGCCGCATCGTCCTGCCGCAGGCGCTGCCCGGCATCCTGACCGGTGTCATCCTCGGCCTGGAACGCGCCGCGGGGGAGACCGCGCCCATCCTTTTCACCGGCGCGGCCTTCTTCCTGCCGCGCTTGCCGCACTCGCCTTTCGATGCGACCATGGCCTTACCCTACCACCTTTTCGTCATATCCACACAAGTGCCGGAGATGCCGATCCAGATCCAGTATGGCACGGCACTGGTGCTGATCGCCTTTGTGCTGGGTATGAACCTGATCGCGACGGTGATCCGCTCGCGGGCGAGAGCCAAGAGGCAGTGGTGAAGTAACCAGTAATCAGTGAGCAGTAATCAGTAATCAGAGAGTGAAGGAGGTTGGAATGTCGGTCTTGAATAGAATTGCTTACTTCCAGGAGCGTCGCGACGAGGTGCCCAATCAGGAACTCGCCAGAGAGTTGGCCGAATCAGATAACCGCGTTGGGATTCAGGAAATTGCTGAGAATCTTTGGAATAAGGATACAAACGTTTCGTTTGATTGCATCAAAGTTCTTTATGAGGTTGGCTACATCAAGCCAGAGCTGATTGCAGAATATGTCAGCGATTTCCTGAAGCTAATGAAGAATAAGCATAATCGCCTGGTCTGGGGCGCGATGCTGGCCCTGTCCACGATTGCGGCGCTCAGGGCAGATGAGATATACGCGCAGCGTGACGAAATCCAGAAAGTGATGGACAAAGGCTCGGTCATCACGGTGGATAACGGCGTGAAAATCATGGCGCTGGTTGCCTCGCACAATAAAGCCTATGGAAGAGAGATTTTCCCGTATCTTTTGAATCACCTGCGAACCTGCCGCCCGAAGGATGTGCCGCAGCATTCCGAGAAGATTGTCGTGGCAGTGAATGCTGGAAACAAAAGCGAGTTTATTGCCGTGCTGGAGAAGCGCATGGAAGACTTGCAGGGCGCTCAATTGACAAGAGTGAAAAAGGTCATCAAAGAGGCAGAGAAAAAGTGATCAGTGACCAGTCACCAGTCATCTGTCCTTGGTTTTCAATCGTAAATCGTCAATCTGAAATCGTAAATCAATGGACAAGATAATCATCGAACACCTTAGTTTGCAATACGCCGACGGCACGGAATCGCTGCGCGACGTGAGCATGTCTATCGTCGCTAACGCCATCACGGTGATGTTCGGCCCGGCCGGCGGCGGCAAGTCCACGCTGCTGCGCTGCCTCAACCGCCTGAACGACCTGACCGAGGTCCAGACGGTGGGGGGGCGCATCCTGCTCGACGGCGAAAACATCCTCGACCCGCAGACGGATGTCATCGCCCTGCGTCGCCGCGTCGGGATGGTCTTCGCCCGTCCGGTCGTCCTGCCGCTGACCATCCGCGGCAACCTGACCTACGGATTGGAACTGGCCGGTGAGAAGCGTAAGTCGCGGCTGGATGAAGCCGTGGAGCACAGCCTCAAACTGGCCGCGCTGTGGGAGGAGGTCCGAGACCGGCTCGACGACCCGGCCATTGCCCTCTCCGGCGGGCAGCAGCAGCGACTGTGCCTGGCGCGTTCGCTGGCCCAGCAGCCGGAAGTCATTTTGCTGGATGAACCCACTTCCGGCCTCGACCCGATCTCGACCGGCAAGGTCGAACTGGCTTTGCAGGAACTCAAGAAAGACTACACCATCGTGCTGGTGCCGCATTCCGTCCAGCAGGCCGGTCGCACTGCCGATTTCGCCGCCTTCTTTTTGCAGGGCGAACTGGTCGAATACGCCCCCGGCAAGGAAATTTTCACCACACCGCAAGATCAACGCAGCGAAGATTACGTCGAGGGAAGGTTTGGGTAGCGGCGGACGGCGTCCGCCCGATTGGGCGCAATATGTCTGAAACCATTCTGGTCGTCGAAGACGAACTCTCTTTGCAGGAAACCCTGGTCTATAACCTCGAAAAACAGGGCTACATCGTCAAGGCTGTAGGAGACGGGCGCGCCGCGCTCGAGGTGGCTCGTCGTTCAAAACCCGACCTCATCATCCTTGACATCATGCTCCCCGAACTGGACGGGTTCGATGTTTGCAAAATCCTGCGCAAGGAAATGACCGTCCCCATCCTGATACTGACTGCCCGCGACGACGAGATTGATCGCGTCGTCGGGCTGGAGGTCGGCGCGGACGATTACCTGACCAAGCCCTTCTCCATGCGCGAATTGCTGGCGCGCGTCAAGGCGCAGTTGCGGCGGACGAGCGTCATTCGCGAAGAATTGGAGAAACTCAAAACCAAGTCCGCCGCGCCGCAGGATATTCTCACTTTCGGGAATCTGGTCGTTAACCAGACCCGCCGCGAGGTTACGCTGGACGGCGCGCCGCTGGCGCTCAAGCCGCAGGAATACGATTTGCTGCTGTTCTTTGCCGAACACCGCGGCCGGATGCTCTCGCGCCAATTCATCCTCGAGCGCGTTTGGGGCTGGGATTATGTCGGCGACAGCCGCACGGTGGATGTCCACGTGCGCTGGCTGCGGCAGAAAATTGAGGCTGATCCGGCCAGTCCAACTCGAATTGTGACGGTGAGGGGTGGTGGTTACAGGTTTGAAGGTTAGCAGGTTTCAGGTTGAAAATTGAGATGACAACCTTTTTGTTCGTTGTGCTGGCGTTGGTTATCCTTATTGCCGCTTGGTTTGCCTGGCTTTACCTTCGACTTAAACGTCGCCTGGGTGATTACAGCCGCATTGTCCGCGACACAGCCGAGGGGAAAGTCTCACCGCTTGCCCTGCCCGTTGACGTGCAGGGTCTCGAAGAACTCTCCAACGCCGTCAAAGTACTGGCAGCGACTACTAACTTTCAACTTTCAACCGTTGACGCCGAGCGCGCCAAACTCGCCGCCGTTCTGGATGCCATGACCGACGGCGTGTTGATTGCAGATGCCGAAGGCCGCACCCAGTTCGCCAACCCTGCCGCCGAAGAACTGTTTGAATCTGAAAACGCCATCAACCGCTCGGTGACCGAGGTCGTCCGCCACCATCAACTGGTCGAGGCCTGGCGTAAATGTCGCGCCACCGGCGAAGCGCAGGAAGAAACTATCGAACTACCCGCCCGCCGCCAATTCCTGCGTTTGCTTGTCATTCCAGATAAATATACTGGCGGGAGTCTTCTGCTGGTGCAGGATTTAACCCGCCTGCGCCGCCTCGAAACGATGCGCCGCGATTTCGTCAGCAACCTCTCGCACGAACTGCGCACACCGCTGGCCTCGCTCAAAGCCCTGACCGAAACCCTGAACGAAGGCGCGCTCGAAGACCCGCCTGCGGCGCGCCGTTTTCTGAGCCGCATTGAAACCGAAGTGGACGCGCTGACCCAAATGGTGCAGGAGCTGCTCGAACTCACACGGATTGAATCGGGACAAGTGGCGCTGGAATTGCAGCCGGTCGCGCCGGAGAAATTGCTCCAAACCGCCGCTGAGCGCATGAGACTGCAAGCCGAGCGCGCCGGATTGGCGCTGCGTCTCGAGTGTCCACGCGGCCTGCCCAAAGTCCGCGCCGACGCGACGCGCCTGGAACAGGTGCTGGTCAACCTCATCCATAATGCGGTCAAGTTCACCCGTCCGGGAGGCGAGGTGGTTTTGTCCGCACAGATTGATGGGAATTTTGTCCGCTTCGCCGTGCGGGATACCGGCGCGGGCATCCCGGAGGACGACTTGCCGCGCATCTTCGAGCGGTTCTACCGCGTCGACCGTTCCCGTTCCGGCGGCGGGACCGGGCTTGGGCTTTCGATTGCGCGGCACATTGTCGAGGCGCACGGCGGGCGGATTTGGGCGGAGAGCCTGGAAGGGCGGGGAAGCACATTTTATTTCACAGTTCCGGTTAACCAAACCATAACAAACTCATAACCTGTCTTTCGCGGACGTTTAATACCGGCGTGTTATCTTTGCATTATGGATAACACGCCGATATTTATTTTTGGAG
>JBDRTP010000116.1:0-2567 GCA_043823965.1 Chloroflexota bacterium | reverse complement strand
ACTTTTCGACACCTTTAAAATCGGATAAGTTATGCGTGACGATGTAATCACACTGGGCCGATACAGCCAACTCTAAAATCAATTCATCATTTGCATCGGGCAAAGATGGTCTCCACAGGAAATAAATTTTATGATGTTTTGACAAAGCGCACAAAGAGTCAACCAAATCAGAAACGTCATCGCCGTCTGGCTTTTCTGCAATTTCCGCAAGGCCAGCAGCGCCAGCGCATAGAACCCCACCGCCCCCGCCGCGACCGCCAGGAAACCAAAGCCATAGAGCAGGGGTGCCAGCGGCGCGCCCAGGGCGCGGCCAAGCGAGATGGCCGCCAGGGAGGGTCAGGAGTTGGGTGGCAGAGTGGATGAGCATAATAAAATCATCACCGCTGGGGTTTTCTTCGCCAACGGTCGCGGCCAGACCCGGGCTGACTTTGGGGTGCAGAGGCTGGCGACTCAGATGGCTGCGGCAAGGGCGCGTGCAGCATCTGCTGGTAGTAATCGTCCAGCAGCATGGTAAGGATGGGCAGCTCGTCTTCGTTCTCGATCAGGCTGCGGGCGAGGGGTGCAAAGCGCTGGCTGCGTTCGGTTTGCAGCTTGTCACGCCCGCGCAGGCGGGCTTCGAGCAAGGTCGTCACACGTTCCGCAACCACCGCTTCCACGTCGGCGTCGGATGGCAGGCGCCGCTCTTGAAGGTCCATGGCGTAGTGTCTGGCGATGCGCTGGAGGGCGAATTTTTCGGCATTGTTCGTCAGTGAAATTGCAACTCCGCTGGCCCCGGCGCGCCCCGTACGCCCGGCGCGGTGGATGTAGCCCTCGGTATCTTCGGGCGTCTCGTATTGGAACACGTGGGAGAGTTCGGGGATGTCGAGGCCGCGCGCGGCGACGTCGGTCGCCACCAGGAAACGCAGCGTCCCGCGGCGAACACGCTCCAGCACCCGTTCGCGCTCCGCTTGCGAAAGGTCGGCGCTCAACTCGTCGGCGTCATATCCGTAGCGCTGCAACACCACCGTGACGTAATGTACCCTGCTTTTAGTGTTGCAAAAGATGATCGCCGCGGCCGGGTTCTCGATCTCGATCAGGCGGACGAGCGTGCGGTCTTTGTCCATGCCGGGAATAGTGTAATAGACATGCTCGGTGTCGGTGACGTGGACGTGATCGCGGCTGAGGCTGATGAATTCCGGTTCGCGCATGAACTCACGCGCCGTGCGCATGACGTAGGCCGGGAAGGTGGCTGAAAACATGCTGGTGTTGATCGGGCGCTCAGGCAGATGGCTTTGGATCTGTTTCATATCCGGGTAGAAACCCATTGACAACATGCGGTCGGCTTCGTCGAAGACCAGCATCCTGAGATGTTTGAGCGAAAGCGTGCGTTTGAGCAGGTGGTCGAGCACACGCCCCGGCGTACCGACGACGATGTGTGCGCCTCCTTCGAGCGCCTCGATTTGCGCGCCATAAGCGACGCCGCCATAGACTGCCACTGAACGCAGTCCCGCTTCGCCGCACAGCGTCTCGGTTTCTCGACCTACCTGCCGGGCAAGCTCGCGGGTTGGGACGAGAATGAGCGCCTGGCAGTGAGGCCGCGCCGGGTCGAGCCGCTCCAGCATGGGCAGGAGGAACGCGCCGGTCTTACCGCTGCCGGTGCGGGCCTGAACCATCATCTCCCGCCCGGCGAGCAGGTACGGGATTGTGCGCGCCTGGACGGGCATGAGCTGCGTCCAGGCAACGCGAGCGGCAGCAGCTCGCAAGCGCTCGGGCAATTGTTCGAAGGTTATATCGGGTAATGGATTGTTGGGTTCGGTGTTGGAGGGGGTAAATGAGGTCTTCAAAGGGGTCTCGATTCTGTTTACTACTTCTTACCCATCTTGCTCAGCGCCAGCAGCGCCAATACATTGAACACCACCGCCCCCGCCGCGACGGCCGGAAAGCCGAAGCCATAGAGCCAGGGTGCAAGCGGTGCACCGAAGGCGCGGCCGAGCGAGAGGGCGGCCACGTTGAAGGACATCAGCGTGGCGCGCGCTTCGGGCAGGACTTCGGTCATCAGCGGGATGCAGCTCACCAGCGTGAACTCGATGGTACAGCATTTCCTTTCCGTAGCCTCGCCCCAAGCCTTCTTCGAGGTTGGCAGGAGTGGAACCTGAACTGCTGATGATCTGGTTCGCCAGAACGCGCCCGCGCGAGTCTTTTATCCAGGTTTCCGTATCTTCCCAGACAAGGTAGTCTCCCTGTTGAGTGCAGTCGCAGGATCATGGATTTGAACCGCGAAGAAACGAAGCCCGCGAAGGCTTTTTTTAGGTTTTTCTTGGCGTTCTTCGCGCCTTCGCGGTTCATTTCCCACAGTGTCCTTGAAAACTGCACCGAAGAGGGGGACCACCCCGTATCTTCCCAGGCAAGATCATGAAGATATAGCGACTTGCGATAACCTGCGAATTTCCAGATTGGCTCATTCTTGATCCGCTCTGGAACGCACGATTCCCATTGTTCGTAGTTCATCACATCCTCCTTTGCTGACTCGCCGAATCGTTGACTCGTTGACTCGCCGACTCACCGACTCGCTACCTCCTCAGCCACCA
>JBDRTP010000115.1:0-3051 GCA_043823965.1 Chloroflexota bacterium | reverse complement strand
AACTTTCTCCTGGTGGTCGCGCTCTCGGCTGCCGCGCGCATCTTTCTGGAGGCCTTTCGCGGTGACAGTCTGATCTGGACCGGCGGCTTCCGCGCTGCGCAGGTGATCGGGCTGGCCCTTCTGGCAACTACCGTTGTGCTTATCAAAAAATGGGGAGAAGCAGAAGAGGTTATAACATCTTAATGGAGATGCTCAGGTTTGGCTCATCGCATGGACCCTGGTGGTCTTCTCCGCAGTCGTCTTTACGCTCGATGTGCTGGCCGGCCTGCTGTTCCCGAACTGGTGGGTGATGCAGAACCTGTACGAGCTGCTCCTGCCCGGTTACACCTTCATCAGTTTGGGAATGTACTTCCTCGGTCTGGTGGAGATCTTCACCTGCGGGTTCCTGACGGCCGTGTTGTTCGTCCCGATCTACAACTTCTTCGCCCTGTGTGGAGGTCAAGTCCGACTCTACGATGGAGGCCGTGAGAGTGATCCTTCCCATTGATTGGTTTACCAAGCTTAATTTGGGGAGGACAGCCCCTGATGCAGGCTCCACGGGAGCAGGGCTAGATCAGGCAAGTTCTTCTGGGGAGTGTGCGGATGAGGTATCACCATGACTGCGCAGAAGATAAAAAGAATGCTTTCTAAGAAACCACGTCGGGCACGAGACTTGGGCCAGCCTCATCTCTCTCGCCTACCACCGCGGTTTGTGTGCACCGGGCCTCCTCCTACGGCAAGCGGCTTTGCAGGAAGAGCTTGCACAACTTTTTTACGATCTGCGTCAACCGGACTGGTGGAAGGGTGACTCAGATTACCATGCTCCACGATCGGTGGAACCGGTTTCGGTATTGCAGGCCGGTCTTCAGCGTGGCGAGTTTGTTGCCACACAGCCAATCTCCGTGAACGCTCAGGTCATGATCCACACCTGCCCCCCACGCGCCAAACGGCGCGGTACCAAATCCGCCGATTGGCGCTGGGATGCTTCGCCCTCCGGCAGTATAGTCAGACGAGAGGTGCACCTATGTCGCATTTGGAGAAGTACGCTTACGGCCTCTGGCCGATCGTCCTGTTCAACATCGGCTTCGTGCTCATGTTCGTGATCAGTTTCCTCGTCCCGCGGCGCAGGCGCGAATGGCGCACGCTCGGCGTCTTCACCGCGTGGATCGTCGCGCTGTTTACGGAAATGTATGGTTTCCCGCTCACGATCTACGCCCTCAGCGCGCTTCTGGGCCGCGCCTACCCGGTGTCCAATCCGTTCTCCCACGTAAATGGACACTTGCTCGTCACACTGGCCGGCGGCTCGGAAGTCGTCTGGGTGCTGGTGATGGGCGGGAGCACCGTCCTGTTCTGGGCGGCCATCTTCATCATGGAACGCGGCTGGCGCAAGATTCATGCGGCGGGTGAAAACGCGCTCGTTACCGACGGATTATACGCTTACGTGCGCCATCCGCAATATTCAGGCATCGCTCTACTGGTGATTGCCCTGTCGATTCAATGGCCGACACTCATTACCCTGCTGATGAGCCCGGTTTTGTTGATCATCTATCGGCGGCTGGCTTTCAAGGAGGAGGCCGAGCTGGAGGCGCGCTTCGACGAGGCCTACCGCGCCTACCGAGCGCGCGTCCCGGCCTTCGTCCCGCACCTCGCTGACTTGCTCCGAGCCTGGCGCAATTGATGCTGCCGGAAATGCGAGCCCAGCGCAACGAAAATCTATTTTCAAGGGAGTAACCATGGAATCTCATCCCTCTGTAACAAATCGGCCGTTACGCATTCCGACCATCGTTTGGTTTTTAGGCGCGGGCTTGATTGTCTCCCTGATTGCCATCTTTGTTTTTGATGTTGCAATCAATACTGTCGTATATTATGGCTTCATCGCATTGATGATCGGCGGCCATTTCTTCATGCACGGCGGCCATGACGGACACGGCGGACATGGCGGCTCTGCCGGGCACCACTCCGGCACGGCATCGAACTCTGACGAGGTGAATAAGAACGGCCATGCCGGACACCCTGGCAGTTGCCACTAGAGGAGGTTCCTCAACATGTTATTCAAAGACCCCGTATGCGGCAAACGTATTCAACGCGGTAAGGCTCACATCGTCATCGAGTATGAAGGTGTGAATTACTTCCTTTGCTGCCCACGATGTCAGACAGAATTCGAACACAATCTTGAACTCTATGCCAGGCCTGAACTGGGCGAGAAGACAAAGAAATTAACGCAAGCGCCTCATCGTCGTTACACTAAGTAGAGAAAAATAGTGAAAGGAAATGCCCGGTGAATTCAATTCCGCTCGCGCTCGACGCGCAAATGTTCCTGCGTTTGTTGATCGCCGTCGTGCGAACACATGGCATGGTCAGCCTGGATGCGGCAACGCAAAACCCGTCTGCCACGATCAAACGGAGTTGGTGAAGTTGAAACTCTGAGTGCTCTATTACTTAATAACTGGATGTTTAAATGCCAAATCAAAAAGTTCGCGTGGTGGTTAATGGCTACGGCGTCATTGGCAAGCGCATTGCCGACGCAGTGGCCGTGCAGGATGATATGGAACTGGCCGGCGTGGCCGATGTGGTCAGCGACTGGCGTATCATGGTCGCTGCCGAAAAAGGTTACCCGATCTTCGCATCCAGCGACGAGTCGGCTATGCAAATGCGCGCCGGCGGCATTCCGCTGGCTGGGAATTTGGATGACGCCTTGGGCAAGATTGATGTGGTCGCCGACGCGACGCCCAAGAAAGTCGCCTCGGCCAACTTCGAGAAGTACAAGGCCGTCGGAGTCAAATCCATCTTTCAGGGCGGCGAGAAACACAGTCTCACCGGCCACTCGTTTGTGGCGCAGGCCAACTATGAAACCGCCATTGGTCGCGACTCGACTCGTGTGGTTTCGTGCAACACCACCAGCATCGTCCGCACGTTGGGCGCACTTAAGAACGCCGGGCTGCTGAAGAAGGCGCGCGGGGTGCTCATCCGCCGTGCGACCGACCCGTGGGAATCCGACCATGGCGGTGTGATGAACACGGTTGTCCCGGAAAAGAACATCCCCTCGCATCAAGGCCCGGACGCCCAAACGGT
>JBDRTP010000114.1:0-3837 GCA_043823965.1 Chloroflexota bacterium | reverse complement strand
GGTGCAGGGCGATAAATATTACCTGGCCGAAGGTCACGCCGCCTTCGAGGACGGCACGCTCGACTATCTCAACATCCCGGCCGTCGAGATCGGCCTGAAGCACATCGAACGCATCGGCTACAAGGTGATCCACGAGCGCGTCCGCTGTCTCACCGGCTGGCTGCTGGATAACATGACGGCGTTGAAGCACAGCACCGGCGAGCCGCTTGTCCGCGTCTACGGGCCGATGACCACTATAAAGCGCGGCAGCGCGGTGACGGTCAACTTCTTCGACAAGGACGGAAGGCCGATTGACCACCGCTTCATCGAGCAGGAGGCCAACAAGGTCAACATCTCCCTGCGGACGGGCTGTTTCTGCAACCCGGGCGCGGGCGAGGTGGCCCTGGGCATCTCCAAACCGGAACTGGCAGCCTGCTTCTCCAGTCCGGGCCACGACCAGCGCCTCAGCCTGGACGACTTCCGCCTGTGCATTGACGGCAAGGCCTCCGGCGCGGTGCGGGTTTCGGTGGGACTGGTCAGCAATTTCGAGGATGTGCAGGGATTCTTGAGGTTCGCGGAGGGATTGCTGTGAACCTCATCACCCGCGCCAATATCAAGCCCAGCCTGCGCGTTCGCATCGTCTTGAAGCAGGATCAGCCCACCGGCAAACTGACCGAAGGCATCGTCAAGGAAATCCTGACCCGCTCGCCAACCCACCCGCACGGGATCAAGGTGCATTTGGTGAGCGGAGAAGTCGGGCGGGTGAAAGAAATTATCGGCCTGCTATGATAGGGTCTCCTGACCCATCTCCCGACCGACCGCCACAACCTGTCATGCTGAGGAGCCGCAATTCGCCAAGCTCATTGTAAACTCCGCGGCGACGAAGCATCTCGGCCATTATTGTGGAGATTCTTCGTAACTGCTCAAGTCTGTCACCCTGAGGGAGCGTTCTTTGTGACCGAAGGGTCTCAAAGCCAGTCGGAGGAGATTCTTCGCCGCTGGAAGCATGCCCTGAGCGCAGCGAATGGGAACACCAGCGGCTCAGAATGACAGGTTGTAAGTAAAGCCTTTATGAAAACTTATTACGTCTACATCATGACGAACAAATCCAGGACGCTTTATACCGGCGTAACGAACAACCCTGAACACCGCGTGCAGGCGACTCGGCTACGCCTCCTGAATTCATAGGTGGCTGGCGCAATCCGCCGAGCGCCTAACGCAAACCGTTAGGCGCACGTTGTTAGATAAGGATGTACCTGCGAGTACGCTAACAATTTTCAGAAGCTTAAATGCTGTTCCTTGAAATGGTGTTCCTTGATCCAGCGGTGTAAAAGTGGGAGGGGACGGCTCAACAAAGCCGTCCCCTCCAGCGCATAATTTAATGACTTGGTGACAGTGGCGTAAGCTCTTGCGTGGTCACTGGTTCTGGGGTGCGCTAATTCATGGCCACAGAGCTATGGACAGGTCCAGTTATTCGCATCGGTGTACTTTGTTCCCGAGAAGAAGTTTGACCAGTGAGCGCCGGTTTCATCCCAGGTGCCACTCTGATAGCTTGCTTGATTATGCACCAAGGCATTGCCTGACGAGCCAGTATCAGTCGCACCACCCTCAGCCATTTTCAGCCACTGACTGCCGTTCCAATACCACAGTTTCCCATTCGTCCACCCTTGGGCAGAACTCCCATATCCGTCCCAGTTTAGTCATGAGTCACCCCGTGGGTAGCCAGACGCGCAATTTCCCTGGCTACGAACGTTCCAGTAGGCAGCTCCTGCCGTATAGGTGAAGAAAACAAGCAGCACTCCTACCACTATGGCAATGGTTAGCAGTCCGCCCAAAACACGTCGTTTGCTGGATAGCCTTGCCAATAACGAGTTGTTACCCATTTTGCTTCCTCCTTGGATCTGAACTTGAGGCATATATTGAACACCCAATGGCCAAGGGTATACGAGGCTTACTCTCGTATACCCCTAGCCGGTTATGATACGCTCCAGCTTTCCGCCTTTTATTTGATCACCACCTGTTCTGCCAGCTCTTGCAACTCTGCAGGTGGCAGATCGCCTGCTACGGTGACTATTAGATCATCTTGGATGAACAGAACTCGATTGGGAAAGTCACCGCCCATATCCGTGGAAAGCCAGGCGTCTGTTTCTCCTGCAAGTCGAATCGCCTGTTCTCCTGGTGCTGCTATCTGGCGCAGTGCTCCAGGTGAAGGCTGAGCAGTAGTGACCAGGATGGTGCCCCCTGAACCAGAGTAGCGCACACTTGCTAGAACGGCATATGCTTCCTCCTCTGGATCTTCCCAGGGTTTCATCTCGGGTAGATATACTTCAACAGATTCGGCAAATTCAGCAGGGGGTTGACTAAACTGAGCAACCGGACGACCGTCGTCTGCTACAATTGGAACATCACTAGATGATTGTCGCTCATAACCAACCGGATCGGGTGGGGCTAACAGCGGAGGCGGGGCTTCTGGCTTTGGTTCCACAGCGCCCACTGCTACTGTCCCTACTAACCCTATCAGCAAGACTAAACCGATGGTCACCAGCATCACTTTTGATTTACACATGTCTATACCTCCTCGAAAATCTTGAAGTTGCGAACGTTCATTGGGCCTAAGCCCACCTAATTGACTGTCAATCACTCACTTTAGTCACCTAGAGCAAACGCAATTAGTCACCTCCTTCCTTCACTTGCTGGGGGAGCGATGTTGCAATAGATACTAATTCCTCAAGCGGCAAATCTTGTCCGGCCAGATGGTAGACACGGCCCCCTTGTTCCCAAACCAAATTGCTCCAAGTCTCATCTGTCACCCATTCTCCGTTGGCATTCCACGTACCCTGATACCACCAAGCTGGCGACATATTCACAGTCGTCTCGTATAGACCACCTGGACCGACTAAGAAGACAAGTCCTTCCAATTCCTCTTTCTCTGCTGGCTGAATGACTAACCCAAAATGTGTCTCGGCAGCGTGGAATACCTGGAATATCAATCCCTGTTGGCTCTCTCCTTGAAGTTGAGTCAGAATGAGAAATTTGTCCACACGATCTCCCCCGACCAGATAATCTACTCTAAGGTCGTATGGAGGCATCGGAGAACTGCCACCAGCCCAGCTCTGATAGGCCAGTGATGGGAAGCCCAATTCTACCAAGTTGCCCTGCATAGTCGTGATGTCTTGCCAACGGTAGCCGGTGGGCAAATAACTTGGTACAGGAAAATTACCGCTGTTAGGAAGAATAACCCTGCTTCCAGGCTTAGGGGTGGAGAAACCAGCTTCCTCGATCAACGCCCAGCGCTTCTTTGGAAATTCGACTGAGTACACCTCGAAACTTCTCTCTTCCGCTTCAACCAGCGGTGATCGCCAGTCATGATCCAACACCTCAACAGCCATAGGCTGTAACCTCGCCTGCTGCTCAAAAGAAAAACCTAGCCAAGCGGCCAACACAGCACGTGACTGAGGTACAGCCAAAATGATTCCTAGTAAGAGCAACAATGCCACACTGCCTGTCAGTGCCCACCGGAGAAGACGCCGAGACCATAGGGGTCTGCGGGTCTCCATGGACATATATTGTGACTGTGTCTTGCGCGGCTTCCTTCGTTGTACTATGGCAACCAGGCGGGCTTCCAATTGTTGTCGGAAGGAATGATTGGCCTGGGGCACAGTGCTGGCCAGATGGGCGCAGAAGCCATAGAGCGAATCTGTCTCGCACTCCTCATCACTGCCACTGCTCAGGATTTGTTCTACTTTTTCCAGCAGTTTCCAATCCCGTTCGGTCAGATCATGTCTATCGTTCATTAGAGTTCCTCTCTTCTGTACCAACGAACTCGTTAATATACTTCCGATGTGCGGTTTCTAGACC
>JBDRTP010000113.1:0-6931 GCA_043823965.1 Chloroflexota bacterium | reverse complement strand
GCCAGTCGAGATCACCAGCGGCTTGCCGGTCTTGCGAGTGTAGCGCAGGAGGGCGTGGTCGGTCAGCGAGGCAGAGGGGATTTTGTAGGCCGGGGTGTCGAACTTCTCCATGAAGTCCACCGCCTGCTCGTCCCAGACCGAAGCAAACCAGGCAACACCTTTCTGCTTACAGTAAGCATCGATCTGGCGGTATTCGGCTTCTCCAAATTCCACCTTGTACCTGTATTCCAGATAGGTAATGTAGCCCCAGGGCGTCTCGCGCATTTGATTCTGGTGCGCAGGTGGAGTGCAGATTTCGGGCGTGCGCTTCTGGAACTTGACCGCCTCCACACCGGCGTGGACAGCCGCGTCGATCATCTGCCTGGCAATTTCGATATCGCCATTGTGGTTGATGCCGATCTCGGCGATGACGTATGCAGGATGCCCGTCGCCGACCATGCGGTTGCCGATTTTAACTTCGCGTTTCATGTTGTTTACCTTTCATTGTAGGGCGCTCACCCTCCCGCAGGCTTCGCCCTGAGAGGCCTGTGCCGAATAGCAACCTGCGGGAGGGTGGTTGAGTAGTTACGGGAAGGCTAAGGCAAGCCATAGACGTGCTCCGATTCGCTGGTGTGTAGCAACCGAAGCCCAAGTGATTGAATGGTTCGATCAATCTCAGCATAATCAGAATATTGTGACGAATCCACAACAACATAAGCCACGTCCAGTTGTTCAAGCAAGGCCATACTCTCAGGGGACGGAAAACCGTCCATCACTGGCTGAATGCGGGTATATTGTTCCGGCTGATTAGCGTTGAAAAAACCGCCGATAAATGGTTTTTGATGGACAAGTGTATTGTAAACCTGGCTCTGATCAGATTCTTGACTAAAAGGAAACTGTGCAACTGCGCCTGTATTGGGCTGGGTTGCCAGCCAGTAATCCACCGGGCGGGCATCTATACGGGTGAAGTCCTTAAAGCCTCCGGGATAGAAGTCAATGAATATCAAGAGGAGCAAGCCGACGCCAATCCACCATTTTATATTACGTGAAGAATATGACTTGCGCAATAAATGCGCTCCAAGACCCGCCATCAAACTAAAAGAGACTAACGTGAACAATCCAAAGCGCATCATCACGCGCATCTTGGAGAAAAAGGGCAAGTAACGGAAAAGATAATATGCTGGCAGATAGATCTGCGGCATATCATCACGTTGAAAAATGGGTTGTAACAGGCTGGGTAATGAGGTTATCTTGCGGCCCAGCCAGTGGGGGTCAATCCCAAGAGCAAGCACAAAAGCGCAAACAGCAACGAAGGTGGCCATGCTCAATAACGCCGGGCGAGAAAGTTGACGTCGCTTCAGCCAGGCAACGATTGCCAGGATAAACGATACTGCGCCGATGTATAAAGTTGCTTCTTGCCAATACTCAGGGCTAAAACGATTGTCTATCCATTTTCCCCACAAGAAATGCCAGATGGATGGAATGACGAAGTCGGTCGGGCTGGCCGAATATTCGGAAACATACTCTACCGAGCGAGATGCCAGTCCGCTCTGTGCGTCTAAACTCAAATAAGGGAGCATCGCTAACCCCACCAACAAGGCGGAAAGCAAGCCAAAAACCAGGAGGCTTTTCCAGAATACCATACCCTTTGAACGCTTATACCCCTTGAAGAGAACAAATCCCAGGACGAATACTGCTGAGATGAGGATCGTCATGTAAACGTAATAAGGGCTGGTCAGGCCAATCAAGCCAATCGAGATGGAAGCCATCAAGACCGGTTTCCAGGCGAATTTTTCTTGCGTCAGGAGACCGTACAATCCCCAAAAATAGAATGGGAACCATTGCATTCCAGCCAGACTCAGATGCCCGATGATGAAATGAGCCATGTGGAAGGGAAGGAACGCAAAGATCGTCCCGGCAATCAAGCCTGCCAAATCGTCTTTCGTTAAGTCCTTGATCCATAGATACATCCCCCAACCAGAAAGAACAAAGCTAAGCAGCATGGCAAAGTTATATCCCCAGGTTGGTCCAAAAAGCAGACTCCCCGGCAGCGCCAGTGCTACCATCGCAGGCGTTATGTCGGTGGATGCCAAATACCAGCCTTGAGGATAGTTCAGATATGGGTTAAAAAACGGCGAGATTTTTAATTCGAATAGCGCCTTTTGATACCAACGAACAAGCCAAACAAAGTATGTTCCATCACCGCCCGCGTTTCCAATTATTTCGCCCATTCGAAACACAAGAGGATAAGTCATTACGCCGGTAAGACAGGCGAAATAGACGAAAGCCAAAAAAGATGGTCGTCTTATAAATTCAAGAAGTCGTGAAGAGAACGATTGCATAGAGATACGGGGTTGTCCTGTAGTTTTTTCTCTATTTTGGAAACAGCGCCTGTTCCACGATTCCACAAATCACATGCCAGGCAAATTCATGGCATTCCTGGATGCGGGCAGTATCGGCGGATGGGATGATCAGACAAAAATCACACTTTGATCCCATCCTTTCTCGTCCCTTTTCAGCGGTGAACCCTATCGTTATTGCGCCACGCGCTCGACCGACATCCAAAGCTTTCAGGACGTTGGCAGAGCCCCCGCTTGTACTGATGCCCACCAAAATGTCCCCCGGTTTGGCGAGGGCTTCCACCTGGCGCGAGAAGACGTTTTCAAAGGCCGAATCATTACCAATGCAGGTAAGGATCGAAGTGTCCGTTGTGAGCGCAATCGCCGGTAATGCCGCGCGGTCAAAACGAAAGCGATTGATGAACTCAGATGCCACATGTTGGGCATCGGCTGCACTGCCTCCATTGCCGCACAGCAATATTTTATTGCCCTGCTGAAAACAGCGGACGATGCACATTGCCACATCGTTGATCAATGTAGCTGACTGCTGGACAGTCTGTTCTAGTATTTGTTTGTGCGAATTCAATTCTGCTTCAATCGTGGTTGGGATCATATCGTTCTCACTTTACCAGCAACTCCGGCCGCCGTCTATGACCAGGTTTGTGCCAGTCATGTAAGATGAGGCGTCAGAGCATAAGTAGATAATTGCGGCTTGGTATTCATCTACATTCGCCATACGACCTAAAGGGATCAGATTGGTGAGGCGTTGAACAAATGCTTCCGGTTGGTTGTTGTAAACGCCTCCCGGTGAGATCGCATTGACCCGAATCCCATAGTCAGCCCAGTAGGTTGCCAGATAGCGCGTCAGTCCAATCAGCCCGGTCTTCACAACAGAGTAAGTGACCGGCTTCACCGGTTGTTGTTCAGCGGGCAACCCGGGCTGGCGATACAAACGCTGGTCGGGCGCGATCACTGCCAGGTCGGAAGCGACATTTACAATAACCCCCCGTCTGCGCCGGGCCATTTCACTGCCAATGATTTGAGAGCAGAGAAAGGCGCCTGTCAACCCCACCGCGATGTCGGCTTCCCATTGCTTCAAAGGAAAGAACTCGAGACGCGAGAACTCAACGTCTGACTTGTTTTCCATCTTAGGATTGTTGGCCGCGTTGTTGATGAGAATATCAACCCGGCTGTAGCGGGCCAACACGTCCGCAAGCAGCGCTTTGACGCTGTCTGGCTGGGTGATGTCAGCCTTGATCGCACACGCCAAATCGCCAAAGCGTTCCTTCCATTCGCGGCTGTGAGGATCAACACCCTCCAGGCAAATATCTGCCAGCACAGGAATCCCGCCCGCGCTGGCAATCGCTTCAGCGTGCTGCTGACCCAACAGCCCTGTGCCGCCGGTTATGACGGCGACGCGACCGGTCAAGTCAAACATGGTTTCCAGTTTTTTCATGCGAATCACCTCGTAAAATTCACTACCTTACCTGTCGCCAAGGACTCTTTCGCCGCCAGCGCCATGCGCAGGCTTTGCGCCGCCTCGCGCACGCTGACCAGCGGGCCCGGAGTCCCTTTCAGACCGGCAAGAAAATAATTCAACTCATCCAGAAACATCCGGTTGCGCTGGAAGCCTTCGTAAGTTGTTGCTTCGACACAGTTACCCTGCGTATCGAAAACGTCCACCGTGAGGGCGCGCAGGTCTACCAGAATCTTGCCAGCATCGCCAATGATCTGACAGACGCGACTGGGCGGGCGTTGGACGTAATCTTGATGCACGCTGACAGGTACTGAGCGGCCATCCATCACGCATTCCATCAGGATTTCGACCGTATCTTCGACATCAACATCCAGGCTACTCATTTGGCCTCCCAGTGCAAATACACGCCTGGGCAGGCCAAAAAGCCAGTAGAGATAATCCAACTCATGAATCTGCGAGAGGATAACACCTCCTCCTAGTTCTTGCTTCGAAGCATACATCTGACGGTAATCCTCATATGTATGCCATCCCGGTAGATATTCACCAACTTCTGCTCGTACTGTTAGAATTCGACCAATGCTCCTTTCCTGGATGAGACCATAGAGACGCTGCAGGCAGGGATGAAAACGCATCTGGTAACCTACCACTGCTTTAATATTTCGACTCTCGACCAGGTTAATTAACTCTTCCACCTGCTCGAAATTGTGAGAAAGCGGCTTCTCGATGAACAGGTGGCAACCCGCCTGCGCCGCCCGTAAAGCGATTGGGACATGCAGGCTGCTCGGGTTACAAACAAATACGGCCTCCGGTTTCTGGGCGAGAGCCTGGTCGAGATCTGCGTAGACTCGAATGGCATATTTTTCCTCCAAGCTGCTTCCCTCTTCGATTCTTAATTGATCAGTCAGTACCTGGGAATTATTACGGAATCGAAAAGCCAGGATCTCTATTTCAGAACCCATCAATGTTCGCAGATTACGAACATGGCGTTGCCCGATTCCACCTAGACCTACCATCAGAATTTTCATGAGCATGTCCTTTATTTACCAATAAAATGTTTCCAGACGAAATCGCGATTTTGTTTGGCCCAGGCCACTTCATTGCCGTGAGTTTCGCGCGCTACCTGGAGAATAAAGTCGCCCGCATATCTGATTGTATTCAGGCTGTCAGCCAATGCTTGAAAATCTGCATCACCAGTTCCCAGCGGCACTGTGCTGCCTCCAAGGACACGGTCTTTGATATGCACGCTTCCCACCCGGGTTCCATAAGCAGCAAACTCCTCGCTTGGACGGTAGCCGAGGGAAGAACTGTTGCCGGAATCGTAATTGGCCTTGAGCATGGGATGCGGAAGCCGCGCAAGCAGTTCGGCAAACCGCCCGGGGGTCAGGGACGTTTCCAGATGGATTTCGATGCCGTTTTTTTCAGCGGTCGGCAGGATGCGGGTCAACGTGGCGCAAACACAGTCAAACTCTGTATCGGTATCAATGCGGGAAGCATCCACGAAGGGCACCACCATCCGGTTGATGCCCAGCAGATGGCCCCGGCCGAGCAGCCATTCCAGAATTGCCAGGCGTTCCGCCATCTCGGATGCGCTGGCCCGCACCAGAGGCCGGTCCATGAAATGGTCGGCACATACGGATAAGACTTGGACGTTATATCGCCTGGAGAGCGATTTCATTTGTTCTATGCCCTCATCCGTTGAGAGAGGATTTACATCCGCTCCATACAGGTCATAGATCCATTCGATACAATCAAGATTAGCCTGGGCAGCCAGTTCAAATTCCTTAGCCCAATGCTCACGCGGAAAACACTGAATGCGGTTATCCACAGGCGGTAAAAGGCGCCCTTGCATAATACCGATACGTGTCATTTGATCATCCACTTCCCATACTACCGAGTAGGCGTTGCCCTGAGTGTATCGAAGGGTGCTGCCGAAGGCCTACTCGGCGCATCGACGCGCCGGAGTTTCTTCATGACCGGCACTTCTCTCTCGATCACGCGCTTGATGCCATCGCCCATGGCAGTCTCGACCAGGCGGATATCGCGCACGAGGCGCGTAAAGCCTTGCGGTTCGACCGACGCGGCTTGATCAGAGCCCCACATGGCCCGGTCGAGGGTAATGTGACGCTCCACTACGCAAGCGCCCAATGCCACCGAGGCTATCGTCGTAGACAGGCCAGTCTCATGACCGGAATAACCAACCGGCACACCATAACGCTGTCGTAGCATAGGGATCACACGTAAATTAAGTTCTTCATAGAGAGCCGGATAGGTACTGGTGGAATGCAGAATAACCAAATCTTCTTTCCCCAGCACCTGAACAGCATGATCAATCTGCTCCAGGGTGCTCATACCGGTTGAAAGCATGATCGGATGTCCTTTGGCGCGCGTATGGCGCAGCAAATTATCATCTGTAAGGGAGGCAGATGCAATTTTGTAACAAGGCACATTGAATTGCTCGATGAAATCCACCGACTGCTCGTCCCAGCAGGATGCAAACCAAGAGATATTTTTCTCTTTGCAATAGCGATCAATCTCCTGGTATTCCTCTTGGCCAAATTCCAGCCCGTACTTTAAATCGCTGTTGGTTGTGCCAAAGGGACTTTCGCGTGGACGCGCCAGTTCCTCGGCCGGGTAGACAATTTCAATAGTCCGTTTCTGGAACTTGACCGCTTTGCACCCGGAAGCCGCGGCAACGTCAATAAGATTCTTGGCAGTATCAATATCGCCGTTATGGTTGATGCCAATCTCCGCGATAACATAGCAGGGATGTCCATCGCCTACCAGCGTATTACCAATTTTTATTTCTGTCATATTGAGCCTCCAAAATATCTTGGTTTCAACTATTGAGTCTACTGCCGAGTAGGCCTTCGGCAAAACCCCTTTTTTCAACGCAAGGGCGCAAAGCCGCAAAGAATTTTAAGTTCTACTTCGAGAAAATTCCATTGAAGCTCCCTTTGGCTTCGTTTTTTTGAAACAGTTTTTGTTTTTCTTGGCGTCTTGGCGTCTTCGCGTTAAAAACTTGGCTTTTGGCAGTGGAGTCACCACTGGTATTTTTACATATTCAGATTAAGAGAAACTGAGAACTCGCATCATATTTGTGCGCTTGACCCCCAATGTCCCGGGCAGGGCCGCCCCG
>JBDRTP010000112.1:0-2072 GCA_043823965.1 Chloroflexota bacterium | reverse complement strand
CTCATCGCCGAAGCGACCATCAAGCCGATCGAGATCGGTGGTTGGAAGCCGCAGGGCGTGGCGCGGGATGCCGTCCAGGCGTTGATCTACTTCTTCCAAGGATTTGTGAACTTCCTGCTCTGGCTGGTCATCTTCATCCTGCCGATGCTGGTTCTCCTCCTGCTGCCGTTCTTCCTTATCTTCCTGGGCATGCGCGGCGTGGTGCGCAAGAACAGGGCCAGGAAAGCTGCCAGGGTAAGTAAAGAGTGACCAGTGACGAGTGACCATTAAGCCGCAGACCTGGCAGGTTTCCAAAACCTGTCAGGTCTTTTGATTTATAATTCCAGCAATGGAAAAACTGATCCACGACGCGCTGAATCTTTTCGGCATCCACCTGACCGGACGGCAGGTGGTGGCTTTAATTAATTACGAGCGCGAACTATTGGACTGGAACCAGAAATTCAACCTGACCGCCATCCGTGACGCAGAGGGCGTCCGCACCAAGCACTTCCTGGACTCTTTCTCCTGCGTGCTGGCGTGGAAGGGGAATCCCCCTGCACGCCTGATAGACGTTGGCAGTGGCGCGGGATTCCCCGGCCTGCCGCTGAAAATCCTGTATCCTGCCATGCGCCTGACGTTGGTCGAATCGGTCGGTAAGAAGGCCAAATTCTGCCGCCACATTGCGGAGGCGATGAAAATGGAGGGCGTGGAAGTGCTTACGACGCGAGCCGAGCAGGTTGGGCAAATGGCCGAGCACCGCCAGCAATACGATTGGGCCGTGGCGCGGGCGGTGGCGAACTTGCCGGTGCTGGCCGAGTATCTCCTCCCCCTGCTGCAGGTCGGCGGTCACATGCTGGCCCAAAAGGGGGTAAGCGGCCCGGCGGAAGTGCATAAATCGGAATCGGCGCTGAAGATGCTTGGCGGGCAGATGCGGCAGTTGATCCCCGTCATGCTGCCGGGTGTAGTGGAGGAACGTTATCTGGTGGTGATCGATAAAGTCGCCGCGACGCCCGGGCAGTATCCACGCAAGCCGGGCATCCCGGCGAAGAAGCCGTTATAAAAACGTTCTTGGCAAGGCGGCCCCTGCGGGGTGCTTCGCAAAGCAAAGCCCCGCCAGCTTTGGCCGTGGACTTGGGAGACGCAAAATAGGACGCGGACGAGCGCGGAGAACGCGGATTTAGTCCGCGTTCATCAGCGTTTATCCGCGTCCCATTTTCAATGGCGCGCCTCGGGCAAGGTATCGCGGAGACACACTTCGACAAGCTCAGTGCAACGCCTTCGGCAGGTTTGGATTTATCCTCCCTCCCGCGTGGACATCGCCCAACCAAATAGCATCCTTGACAAAATTGTCGACAGCACTTCGTGTTGTTTTCAACAGCCGCCTGGAAGCAAATTCAAACAAAAAGGCGGCTGCTACGCCGCCAGTTTGTCTTTCCTACAAATTATGCCTCTTGCCTGTTAAGCTTGTCACTGGCAAGGCGGTTCAGACTAACTCCAGATTCTGCTGCTTCGATTGCCAGCCGCCGATGTAATTCTGGTGGTATCCGCACCATAAACTTCCCACTGTATTTTTTGACAGCAATCGGCTCAGGCACAGGCTCTCCGCTTTTTTCTAAATCTGCAGCGACTTGAGCCACTGTCTGACGGATGCCTTTCAAAGCTTCTTCTGGCGATGGTTCCAACCAGCTCAGACTCGGAAACTCAGCACAAAGGCCGACATACTCATTGTCTTCCTCTGACCAGGTTACACGGTATGTATATCGGTCATTCTGTAACATCACTTTGCGCCTCCAGGCGTTCAATCGCTTTCAACACTTGTCTTACCTGATATGTTTTTGCCATTCCTTTGTCATTCTGGATATTGACTCGTGGGTCGCCCTGCCAGGGCGTTTTGTAGATTCGGTGACTGCTGCTTTTTTGCCGAGCCTCACCAAACAAGGAATCACACACCAGAGTCTTCCATCGCTTTGACGCCAGTGTCAATCTCGACAATGTTTCGTAGTAACTGTTCGATGAAATTGCCAAACTTAATGTTGAGACCCTGCAAGATACCACCGATGATTCGATATCGAATTGGCACAAAATGAACTTTC
>JBDRTP010000111.1:0-2618 GCA_043823965.1 Chloroflexota bacterium | reverse complement strand
AAACATCAAGGATGCCATCCAGACGTATCTCGCAACCTTCGAAGAATTGTCCAAAGATAAAGCATTCCGAGTGGGTGACGTTCCTTCTTAACTATGGCTAAACTGACGGGGGTAGCGCAGCAGCGCGCCGTCAAGGCTTTTCTAAAGGCCGGTTTCTGGATCTTCCGACAGGGCAAGCACATCTCCATGACCAATGGCGAGCGTATCATCATCATTCCACACGCCAATCCGATCAATGCCTTTACAATGGGTACGTTCTACGTTTTTTTACGTCCCCTCCTCCCACGAGTTCAAATACTTCACCTGCTCTTCGGTCAGCACATCAATCTTCACGCCCATGGCTTCCAGCTTGAGGCGGGCAATCTCGGCATCAATGTCGGCCGGCACCGAGTAGACTCTCTTCTCCAATTTGTCGGCGTTCTTGACCATGTACTCGGCGGCCAACGCCTGGTTGGCAAAGGACATGTCCATCACACTGGCCGGGTGACCTTCGGCGGCAGCCAGGTTGATCAAGCGCCCCTCACCCAAAATGTGAATGCGGCGACCATCTTTCAGGTCATACTGCTCGACGAAGGGGCGCACCAGCCTGGCTTCGCCGGTTGACATTTCCTTGAGCGCCGGGATGTTGATCTCGACGTTGAAGTGACCGGAATTGGCGACGATGGCGCCGTCCTTCATCACCTCGAAGTGGCTGCGATCCACTACGTTGATGTCTCCGGTCAGGGTGACGAAGATATCGCCGATCCTGGCCGCCTCTTCCATCGGCATGACTTGGAACCCGTCCATGACCGCTTCGAGCGCCTTGAGCGGGTCCACTTCGGTGACGATGACCAGCGCGCCCATGCCGCGTGCCCGCGAGGCCAGGCCGCGTCCGCACCAGCCGTAGCCGGCGACGACGAAGTTCTTGCCCGCCAGCAGTATGTTGGTGGCGCGGAGGATGCCGTCAATCGTGGACTGTCCCGTGCCGTAGCGATTATCGAAGAAGTGTTTGGTCATGGCGTCGTTGACCGCGATGACCGGGAATTCCAACATCCCATCCTCAGCCATGGCGCGCAGGCGGATGACGCCGGTGGTGGTCTCTTCGGTGCCGCCGATGATCTCCGGCAACAGCTCGCGGCGCTCCTTGTGGATGGTCGAGACCAAATCCGCGCCGTCGTCCATGGTCATGTGCGGCTTGTGGTCGAGGGCTGCGCCGATATGCTTGTAATAGGTGACATTGTTCTCGCCCTTGATGGCAAATGTGGGGATTTCGAAATTATTGACCAGCGCGGCAGCCACGTCGTCCTGCGTGGAGAGCGGGTTGGAGGCGGTCAGCACCAGGTCCGCGCCGCCGGCATGTAAGCTGCGCATCAGGTTGGCGGTCTCGGAAGTGACGTGAAGACAAGCCGAGAGGCGCAGGCCTTTCAAGGGACGTTCCTTTGCAAAACGTTCACGGATCATGCGCAGGACAGGCATCTCGCGCTCGGCCCACTCGATGCGGCGGCGGCCGCCTTCGGCCAGGCTGTTATCTTTGATGTCAAAGTTGTTCATGTGTTTCTCCTTTTTTCGAGAGATAAGAGATTAGAGACTAGAGATTAGAGATTAGAGATCAGTGAAGCAGGAGATACTACTCTCTACTCTCTACTCTCTACTCTCTATTCTCTGCTCTCTAATAACTTGTCCAACTTTCCGCCATCCTCGAAATGCTCCCGAAAACGGGCGACGAACTCCGCGGGTGTGTAGACGTGACTTTGGGTGCCGGGCTGTTCGAGGCAGTAAGTCGCGGCCAACACGCCCATTTGTCCGCAGATTTCCCAATCGAATCCGCAGCAGTAACCGGTCAGGAAACCCGCGCGGAAGGCATCCCCCACGCCGGTCGGATCGGCGATCTTCTCCGGCGGGATGACCGGGATGCAATATTCCTGTCCTTCAGCAAAAACACTGGCCCCCTGATCGCCACGCGTCACGACGGCGAAACGCGGTATGTTCCGGATCGCCTCGGCGGTCATCCCGGTACGCTTCTGAAGCAATTCGAACTCGTAATCGTTGACGAACAGCGCGGTGCAGTTTTCTATGCCTTTGCGCAAGTCAGAACCTTCCAGACGGATGATCTGCTGGCTGGGATCGTAGAGATAAGGAAAGCCAAGCTCGCGGCACTCGTCCACGTAGAGGCGCATGGCGGTCGGGTCGTTCGGCGAAATAACCACCAGGTCGGGGCGCTCCTCCACCCCCTTGAGCGATAGCTCCGCGGCGTGGGCCATTGCACCGGTGTAGAAACTGGCGATCTGGTTATTGGCGCGGTCGGTATTTGCGAAGAACGAGGCTGTGTAAGTCCCGGCAATGACATGCATCCCGGCCGTATCCACGCCTTTACTCTCCAACCAGGCGCGATATTCCTCGAAATCCTCGCCGACCGCGGCCAGGATGTGCGGGCGCTCGCCCAGCAATGCCAGGGTATAAGCGATGTTTGGAGCCACGCCGCCGCGCCGCTTGACCATCGAATCGACCAAAAACGAGAGGCTGATGTTGTCCAGATGCTCCGGCAGGATGTGATCCTTGAAATAGCCGGGGAAGTACATCAGGTAATCATAGGCGACGGAACCGGTGAGGAGGATGTCCATGGAGTTTTCCTTACGAGT
>JBDRTP010000110.1:0-3531 GCA_043823965.1 Chloroflexota bacterium | reverse complement strand
GAAAAAGAAAGCACCATCCCGGCGCGTGAGATCAAAGCCCTGGCCCGGGAATGGGGCACCAAAAAGACCATGCTGGCGGCGGGCGGACTGGGCGGATGGGGCGGCGCTTGCAGGTCTGCGGGCGGAGGCGAATGGGCGCGTTTGATGATCTGCCTGCAGGCCATGCAGGGGCTGGGAAAACCGGGCATCAACATCTGGGGCACCACGCAAGGCGCGCCGCATAACTCGGATTTCCTTTTCCCAGGTTATGCCGAAGGAGGCATATCCGGGGATGTAGATAATTCCGCGGCGGGGTATCGCTTTGTATACCGCATGAAATTCAAACCGACTCGTTCCAGCATCAACAGCCCCATGGGGCAGCACGTTCCCAGGCTTAGGATACCGGAATGCATCCTGGACGGCAAGTATGAGTGGCGCGGCAAGGGATTTTGCGGGTCTTCAATCGAAGCCCAGCTCCACCAATACAAGTACCCTGCCGATGGCTACCCGGAGATCCAGATGTACTACCGTTACGGCGGTTCGTTCATCGGCACCATGAACGAGACCAATCGCTACGTCAAGGCTTACCAGACCGACAGGCTGCCCTTCGTGGTGAACCAGTCCATCTGGTTCGAAGGCGAGGCTAAGTTCGCCGATATTATTCTGCCGGCCTGCACCAACTTCGAAAGATGGGACATCAGCGAATTCGCCGGCTGTCTCGGCTATATCCCCGATTCCACCTGCCAGGTCAATCACCGGGTCATCAGCATGCAGAAGAAATGTATCGAACCCCTGGGAGAGTCCAAATCGGACTACGATATCTTTGCTCTGCTGTCTGAAAAGCTGGGATTCCACGACCTCTTCACCGAAGGCGGCCTGACCGAACTGGATTGGGTCAAACGCTTATTCGAAGCAAGCGATCTGCCCAAGCACATTTCATGGGAGGATTTCTTCGAGAAGGGCTACTTTGTCGTCCCCCTACAGGAAGATTACAAGTCAACACCGGCGCTGCGCTGGTTTGCAGAGGATCGAAAACGGGACACGCCAGACTGGGGACCCGCTCCCGAATCCCAGGCGGAATTTGGCAAAAGCCTCCAGACAACCTCCGGGCTGTTGGAGTTCGAATCTTCCAGCCTCAAGAAATTCGATCCCACAGACGAAGAGCGGCCGATCATCCCCAAGTACATTCCGTCCTGGGAGGGGCATCATACCGCCGAGCTTTACAGCAAGTACCCATTGCAGTTGGTATCACCGCACCCGCGCTTCAGTTTTCACACCATGGGCGATGCCAAGGGAAGCTGGCTGAATGAGATCCAGGATCACCGCGTCCTGAAGGAAGATGGATATTACTACTGGGTTATCCGGTTGAACTCGAAGGACGCCAGGAAAAGAGGCATCCAGGAAAATGATCTGGTCAGGGTCTTCAACGAGCGGGGAGCGGTTATCTGCGCGGCGCAATTGACCGAGCGGCTCTCGCCCGGCACGGTCCATTCCTACGAATCCTGCGCCGACTACGATCCGCTGGGCAAGCCTGGGGAGTCGGCCGATCGAAGCGGATGCATCAACATCCTGACCCCTAGCCGGTACATCACCAAGAATTCGAGCGGCATGGCGCCCAACTCCTGTCTCGTGGAGGTAGAAAAATATGCTGGAGGTGAAGCATGAACAAGTGGAACCTGATCATTGATATTGCTAAATGCCACAGTTGCAATAACTGCTTCCTGGCCTGCAAAGATGAATTCTTCGAGAACGATTTCCCGCCCTATTCAGCAGCCCAACCCAGGCACGGTCACAGTTGGATTGACATCCTGCGCAAAGAAAGAGGTCAATATCCCAAGGTGGATGTCGCCTACCTGCCTCAGTCTTGTATGCACTGCGATGATGCTGATTGCATCAAGGCGGCGAAAAATGGGGCAGTCTATAAGCGGGACGACGGCATCGTCATCATTGATCCGCTGAAAGCCAAAGGGCAGAAAGCCGTAGTTGATTCGTGCCCCTATGGCGTGATCTTCTGGAACGAAGCGTTGGAGTTGCCTCAGAAATGCACCTTTTGCGCTCATCTGCTGGATGATGGATGGGAACTGCCGAGATGTGTTCAGGCTTGCCCCACCGGCGCGATGGAATTCATCCACGTCGAAGATTCCGAGATGCAGCAGAGGGTGAAAACCGAGAAACTGGAGGCGCTGCATCCAGAATACGGCCTGGGACCGCGCGTGTACTATAAGAATCTTTATCGCTACAACAAGTGCTTTATTGCTGGCAGCGTGGCCCTGGCGGATAAAGATGAGTGCGTCGAAGGAGCAAAGGTTGCCCTGAAGGACGGCTCTGGAAAGGTTATCGCCACAGCCGTAACCAATAACTACGGCGATTTCAAATTCGATGATCTCGAAGGGAAAAGCAGCAGGTATGAACTGGAAGTAGAGGCTGCTGGATCTCCGAAGCAGAAACGGCATGTGGATCTGGAGGAAAGCATAGATATCGGTACGCTCTTTCTTTAGCCGAATCTGGCGGCAGGTTTGGAAACCTGCCCTACCTCTTGCCCCACTTTTACCGACGCCATTATTAGAGGAGTAGTATATGGATAAACTTATTCTTACAACAGCGCTCACTGGCGCGATCACCGTTCCAACCCAAACTCCTCACCTGCACTACACAATCGAGGGCATCGCCGAAGATGCTATTGCCTGCGCCAGGGCGGGTTCCACCTCGATCCACATCCATGCCCGTGTACCTGAGGACGGGCGCCCTTCCTCAGACCCGGAAATTGTCCGCAAAATCGTGACCCGAATCAAAGAGGGCTGCGACGCAATCATTTGCATTACCACCGGCGGGGGGATGGGTATGACGCCCATGGAACGCTTGCGTGGGGCTGCCTCATGCCAGCCAGAGCTGGCTACCTTCAATCTGGGTTCGATGAATTTCTCCATGCACCCGGTTGCACGCCGTTACCAACCGGAAGATTGGCAGTTCGATTGGGAACCCAGCTACGTTGAAGGCACCAAAGATTTCATCTTCCGTAACACCTTTGGTGATATGGAGGTCTTTGCCAAGACGATGAAGGAGAACAACGTCAAGCCGGAATTCGAAGCCTACGACGTAGGGCACCTCTACAATCTGAAATTCCTGGAGAAGGACGGTCTCGTCCAGCCCCCTTACTGGATTCAGTTTGTGCTTGGGGTTTTGGGAGGCCTGGCTGCGACGCCCGAAGATTTGATCGTTATGAAGCAGACGGCCGACCGGCTGCTTGGCCCGGAGAACTATCGCTGGTCAGTGATCGGTGTGGGATACCCAATGGAGTTCAATATGGTAGCGATGGGGATCATGATGGGCGGGCACGTGCGAGTTGGGTTGGAAGATAACTTATTCGTGCGTCGGAAAGTCCTGGCCACCAATGTTGACCTGGTCGAGAAAGCCAGGCGGCTTGCCGCGGAATTCGAGCGGGAAATTGCAACCCCAGACGAAGCCCGCAAGATGTTGGGGTTAAAAGGGCGCGACGCGGTGAAATTCTAAGCGAAAAGTCTCTTGAACGTGCTCTCGTTGTTCGAATTCATG
>JBDRTP010000109.1:0-3930 GCA_043823965.1 Chloroflexota bacterium | reverse complement strand
GTCCTGCTGGATTATTCGCGCACCCAGCTCGAGCAGGCGCAGGCACGCCTGGGCCGATCTGACCGGTTTATTTTCGTCGCGGCAGACGTCTATCGCCTGCCATTCGTGGACGGGTTGTTCGATGCGGCGACCATGATCCGGGCACTGCACCACATGGCAGATGCGCCCAAGGCCCTGCGCCAGGTGAGCAACGTACTTCGACCTGGCGCGACCTTCATCCTGGAATACGCCAACAAGCGCAATCTCAAAGCCATCCTGCGCTATATCTTGCGGCGGCAGAAATGGAGTCCGTTCACGCTCGAGCCGGTCGAGTTCGCCAAGTTGAACTTCGACTTTCACCCCAAAGCCGTGCGCGGCTGGTTGACAAATGTGGGCTTTGCCATCGAGAAGATGCTGACCGTCTCGCACTTCCGTCTCGGCCTGCTCAAACGGCTGGTGCCTGTGAGCATTTTGGTTGGATTGGATTCGCTCTTTCAGTGGACCGGCGCGCTGTTTCAATTGACCCCCAGTGTGTTTGTGCGTTGCCGCGCCGTAGGGCGGGATTCGATCCAACCAATAGTAGGACGAGATAATATCTCGTCCTACTTCAAATGCCCCGAATGTGGACATGCGCCGCTGGAGGGAAAGGAAGAATATCTCGCTTGCCCTGGCTGCAAACGGAAATGGGCTGTGAGGGAGGGGGTTTATGATTTTCGCGAAACAATCCACTGAAAGCAACAACGGCCAACCAGACGGGAATGGCCGTTGTTTTTTAGGCCGAGCGCGCGAAAACCGCCTCGCACAAGCGCTCATTTTCGGGCCATTTATGCTATACTGAAAAACACGGCTCAGTCAGGTGTGGATTGGTATGCGATGAAACAAGTCACCATCGAAAACCCCATTTTAAACTCCCCCTTCGAAGAACCTCGGAGGCATTTCAAGTTCACAGATGAGGGTATCACGGACGAAATCGTCGAGGCCCGCCGCGTCAGTTCATATTTCGTTCCCGTCCCACACGCAAAGAAGAAAAGCCCAAAACAGTTGTCCTTTGAAACCGAGTGGACAGCGGATCGTGTTGAGGAAAACAAGGACATTAATCGCATTCGCGAGCGCGTTGCCATCTGGCGAAAGGGGGGATATGTAGGAATTACCAAAACAACTGCCCGTCTCCTGGAATACTGGAAACGACCGGAGCGTGAGCGCAAGTTGTTCTTCTGCCAGATCGAGGCGCTGGAGACAGCCATCTGGATTACAGAAGTTGCGCCAAAATATGGCGAAGCATGGGTTGAGAATTTCCTGCGAGAGAAGAATTATCAGTCAAATCCCTTGCTGTATCGTATTGCTATCAAGATGGCCACCGGTTCCGGCAAGACGCTGGTGATGGGCATGCTGATCGCCTGGCAAACGCTGAATAAACTCGCCAACCCGCAAGATGCGCGCTTCTCGGATACGTTCCTGATCGTCACCCCCGGCATCACCATCCGGGACCGGCTGCGGGTTTTACTCCCCAACGACCCCAACAACTATTATCGCCTGCACGACCTGGTTCCGCCCGAACTGCTGGCCGAACTGGGCAAGGCCAAAATGGTCATCACCAACTTCCACGCCTTCAAGCCGCGCGAACGTGTGGCAGCCGGGAAGTTGACCAAGGATATCCTGAAGCAGAAAAACGGTAATCCCTTCACCGAGACGCCCGACCAGATGGTGCGGCGTATCTGCCGGGAACTGGGCAATAAGAAGAACATCATCGTCATCAACGACGAGGCCCACCACTGCTACCGGCGTCCCGTGCTGGAACCGGGACTACCACGTAAGGTGGAAGCAGACGAAGAAAAACTTACCGGCGACGAACGCCGCGAAGCCAAGCAACGGGAAGAAGAAGCCCGCATCTGGATCTCCGGGCTGGAAGCTGTCAAGGAGAAGATCGGTGTCAGGGTGGTGTATGACCTGTCGGCCACGCCGTTCTTCCTGCGGGGCTCTGGCTATGTGGAAGGGACGCTCTTCCCGTGGGTGGTCTCGGATTTCTCGCTGATAGACGCCATCGAGTCGGGGATCGTCAAGGTACCGCGCGTGCCGGTGGCGGATGACTCGATGACCGGCGAGCAGCCCACCTACCGTGACCTGTGGCTGCGCATCCGCGAGAGTCTGCCCAAGAAAGGCCGCAAGACCGAGGAGTTCGCCGGCGACCCGGTGCTGCCGGCCGAATTGGAAGGCGCGCTGCAAAGCCTGTACAGCAACTACGTGAAATATTTCAAACAGTGGGAGAAAGCGACTGACCCCACAGGGGTGCTTCGCGAAGTCGCCACTACGGGATCACGTAGTAACGACTTTAGTCGTTTGACCCCGCCGGTCTTCATCGTGGTGTGCAACAACACCAACGTCTCCAAAATGGTTTTCGACTACATCGCCGGCTGGGAGAAGGACCTCACCCCCGCCCTCACCCCCGTCCCCTCTCCCAAAGGCGGGAGCCCCGCGGGGGTGCTTCGCGAAGGGGAGTCGAAGGTGTTGGTGCCGGGCAAACTGGAATTATTCAGCAACGTGGCCGACGGCCTCTGGAGCGCCCGCCCGAACACCATCCTGATCGACAGCCAGCAGTTGGAGTCGGGTGAGGCGATGAGCGATGATTTCAAGAAGATCGCCGCCGTTGAAATCGAAGAGTTCAAAGATGAGTACCGGGCGCGCTTCCCCGGCCGGGACGCCGAAAGCCTGACCGACGAAGACATCCTGCGCGAGGTGATGAACACGGTTGGCAAACCCGGCAAACTGGGCGAGCAGGTGCGCTGCGTGGTCTCCGTCTCGATGCTGACCGAGGGTTGGGATGCCAGCACCGTCACGCACATCCTGGGCGTGCGGGCCTTCGGGACGCAGTTGTTGTGCGAACAGGTCGTCGGTCGCGGGCTGCGGCGGCGGAGTTACGCCACCAACGCCGACGGGAAGTTCGAGCCGGACTATGCCGAGGTGTACGGCGTCCCGTTCTCGTTCATCCCCAGTGCCGGTTCGGCCACGGACCCGAAACCGGGTCCCGCGCCAACCCGGGTGCGCGCTCTGGAGGACCGTCTGGCTTGCGAGATGACCTTCCCGCGCCTCGTCGGTTACCGCTATGAGTTGAAGGGTGAGCGCCTGAATGCGGAATTCACGCCGGATTCCAGGATGGCAATCTCCACCGCCGACGTGCCGACCAGGACCGAGATGCAGTCCATTATCGGGGAGTCGAGTTTCCATGATCTGTACAGCCTGAAGGACAAACGCCTGCACGAATTGGATTTCCGCCTGGCGGCGTTGCTGTTGGAGCGAAAATTTCAGGACGCCGACGGCAACCTCAAGCCCTGGCTGTTCCCGCAGTTGACCGGCATCGTCCGGCGCTGGCGGGAGGAATGCCTGACCTGTAAGGACAATGCCTTCCCGCAGATGCTGCTGATTGAGAAATTCAAACACGATGCCGCCGAGAAGATCTACCAGGCCATCGTCGCTTCCGCCCTCACCCCGGCCCTCTCCCAGGGGGAGAGGGGGAAACCAGAGAAGACCCTGCTGCCCATCCTGCGCCCGTTCGATACGATCGGCTCCACCCGCTACGTGGACTTCGACACCGCCCGCGACGTATACCGCACCCGCCCTGACAGGTGCCACATCTCGCACGTGGTGCTCGACAGCGGCTGGGAGGCCAAACTGGCCGAGTCCGCTCGAAGAGATAGACGAGGTGGTCTGCTACGCCAAGAACTTCCAGTTGGGCTTTGCCATCCCCTATACGCTGGACGGCCAGGAACATTCCTATATCCCCGATTATCTGATCAATCTGGACGACGGCCACGGGCCGGACGACCTGTTGCACCTGATCCTGGAGGTCAGCGGCGAGGCGAAGAAAGAGAAAGCCGCCAAGGTCTCGACCGCGCGCAATCTTTGGGTGCCGGCGGTCAACAACCACAGCGGCTTCGGACGCTGGGCGTTCATCGA